>JBAUAY010000784.1:0-6552 GCA_049676235.1 Streptosporangiaceae bacterium | reverse complement strand
CGGCCGGCCCGGTCGCGGGGGCCGCGCTGCGGATCGGCGAGGACGATCCGGTGTACGAGGTCCGGCGGATCCGGCTGGCTGACGGCCGGCCGATCGCCCTGGAGCGCTCGATGTTCCCGGCCGCCCGGTTCCCCGGCATGCTGGACTTCCGGCTGGACGGCTCGCTCTACGAGCTGCTCGAGGTCAGGTACGGCCTGCGACCGTACCGGGCCAGGGAGAGCCTGGAGCCGGTGACCGCCGGGGTACGCGAGGCCGAGGCGCTGGAAGTCGCGGAGGGCGCGCCGCTGATGCTGGTCGAGCGGACCGCTTACGCCCGGTCCGGCGAGCCGCTGGAGTTCGCCAGGGACCTGTTCCGCGGTGACCGCACCCGGATCGTGGTGTGGACATCCGAGCTCGCCGAAGACAGCTGAAGCCCTCGCTCAGGGTTTCCGCGCGGAGTTGAACACCAGGCTGTAATCCTCTACCGCACGGATCACGCACTCGGTTGCGTTCATGACGTCGGCCTGGATCACCGTGGCCGTGCTCGGGCTAGCCGCCCGCGCCTGCGGGTCCCGCCACACGCTCTGGCTGATCAGGTACCCCGAGTCCGGGTCGGCGAACAACAGCGCCGCGCGGAAACCGGGGGTTTCCGCCAGCCACGGGACCGCGCTTTCCCCGAATACCTCGGCTACCTCCTCGACCGCGGATGGCTTGGCCTGCATCCGGGTCAGCCTGACCGCCTCCCCGCCGTGCGGCGGCACGCCACGCTCGAAGACCAGAATCCGGTACTGTTCGCCGGTCACCGATCCCCGGGCCCGCCGCGCCAGTTCGCCGCGGATGGATTCCGCGGCCGACTCACTCGCCCGCAGCGCCTGGTCCGACGCCCAGAACGATTCGAGGACCGCGACGCCAAGCCCAGGGCTGACGTGCAGTGACAGTCCCAGGCTGCCTGGTTCGCTCTCCACGGCCGGACGGAGCTCGCGCCTGATGTACCTGACGCACTTGTCCAGCAAGGGCGGACCCGCGGTGATCAGATTGAGGCGGAGATACAGCACGACCATCCCCCTTCGCCCGTGCGCCCGATGGGCTGATCCTGCGCGGCCGGGACCGGGCAGGCATCACCCGGCGGGGATGATCCAGGCGGGACCGCCTCGGCGCATCGTGGAGTATGGCTACCTGGCAGAAGCCGGCCGACCAGCCGGCGGACGAGCTGGCTCCGGCCGAACGCGGTGAGCACTGGTGGCCGGTCGCCTTGGCGATCGTGATCGTCGCCGTTCTCCACGTGGCGCTGCCGGCCCGCTACCGGATCCAGCCCGGCTGGGTGGTCCCGGTGGTGCTGCTCGGGCTGCTGGCCGTGCTGATCGCCGGGGACCCGGGCCGCATCGACCGGCAGAAACCCTGGCTGCGGCTGATCCTCGGCATCACCATCGCGTTCATCACGGTGGCCACCATGCTCGCCGCCGTCCGGCTCGTCGCGGATATCCTCACCAACAACAAGCTCTTCGCGAATCACCCGGGCGGGTTGCTCGCCGCCGGCGCCCAGGTCTGGGCGACGACCATCATCGCGTTCGGCCTGTGGTACTGGGATCTTGACCGCGGCGGGGCCGCGGCCCGGGCTCACCACCCCGACCGGAACCCGGCGTTCGTCTTCCCGGAAATGCTGCACCACGACTACGTGCCCGCCACCTGGGTGCCGAAGTTCGTCGACTACCTCTCGCTGGCCTTCTGGACCGCCACGGCGATCAGTCCCACCGACATCTCGGCGATCAAGCCGTGGGCCAAGCTCCTCATGATGCTCGAGGCGGCCTGCTCGATAGTCCTGGTCGCGCTCGTCATCGCGCGGGCCATCAACGTCTTGTAAGGCCGCCGGTCCTCCTTGGCCGCCATGGTGCCTCGCGTCATGGCCGGACCGCCCGGAGCAGTATGTAGTCGATGACGCGGCGCCGCCATAGCAGCTCTACCTGCCACAGCAGCGCGCAGGCGATGGCGCGGTGCCCCGCCGGGGCCGCACCGCTGGACAGCCGCGCCGCGGCCAGCCGCAGGGCCGGTCCGATCACCCGATCGCCGCACGACGTGACCTCCACCTCAATCAGGCCCGCCTCGGTCGCCGTCGCGGCGATCTGCGCCGCGGTCATGGCCGCAGTCGGGCGCAGCCCGAACACCCGCAGCTGAGTTAGCCCGGACAGCAGCTCACCGGGCGTCCAGGGCCAGCGCTGGGTAGCGATATCGGACATGGTCACGACGCCGCCCGGCCGCAGCACCCGGTAGCACTGGTCGAAGAAGGCCCGCCGGGAGCTGAAATGGAACGCCGCCTCCACGCTGATGATCCCGTCGGCAGCCCCATCGGCGACGGGCAGCCGGGCGGCGTCACCCACTACCGGCGCGGCGCCAGCCGCCGCCAGCCGTCTGCGCCCGGCGGCCAGCTGCCACTCGGTGATGTTCACCGCCACCAGCCGCCGCGGGCGGACCAGCTCTGCGATCAGTCGATCCTGAACACCAAGCCCGTTACCGGCATCCACGATCACGCCCCCGGCCGGAAGCGCGGACGCCAGCGTGGCCACCAGCCGACGGCACGCGGTCTCGGCCTCATCCTCCGAACCGGCCCCGTCCCACAGCCCCAGGTTCAGCCAGCCCGGCGCCGGCGCGAGGAAGAATTCCGATCCAATGCTCTCGTAGACGCGCGCGGCAGGATTCCGGCCCTGCCTGACCATCTCGGCGGCATGCCGCACATGCTCACCCGTCCAGCCGAGCATGTCCTCCCCCACAGGTCGTCGGTTCCCTGACCCTGACGATGCCTGCGGCCGCCCGATGACACATCACTCCCGGCGGAGGAGACACCGGGTCGGATTGGCCTCTTCCCGACTTGGCCGCGAAGACGCACTATTAGGAGTATGGAATCGCTGATCCCGCCGCCGCCGAGCACGGCGCTGGCCTGTTCGGCGATCCCGCCGCCGCCGCCGACGGCGCTGTCTTCGTGCTCGGTCGTCCCGCCGCCGCCGCCCACGGCTCTGTCCTCGTGCTCGGCGATCCCGCCGCCGCCCAGGACCGCGCTGTCCTCGTGCTCGGTCGTCCCGCCGCCGCCGCCCACGGCGCTGTCCTCATGCTCGGCGATCCCGCCGCCGCCCAGCACGGCGCACTGACCGGAATCTCAGATCCTTGGCCGGTGTTCGCCGTCGCCGGTACGTAGGTGGTCGTGGCTGTGCCGGGAGTGGCCGATGGTTCCGGTGGCGAACAGCAGGATCACCGCGAGGAACCCGATCCACAGCCAGGGCACGAACACCGCCCCCACAGCATGCACGGCGGCCACGGCGATGAGCACAAGCAACGCGATAGTGAGGATCGGGTGGCGCCGCCTGTACCGCGGCCGTTCGGGCACGGCCGGAGCCCCTGTTTCCGGCAGGTCATCGAACAAGCCAGCCAGGTCGGCTCGGGTCTTGGCGTTCATGGCCCGGTCGACTCGCTCATCGAACTCGACCTGGTCGAGGCGTCCGTCGCCGAAGTGCTCGGCCAGGCGGTCGGTGACCGCCTGGCGCTCGGCGTCGGAGACACGCAGGTGCTGGTCGGAGGAGGGGCCGCGGAACAGCGGCGAGAAACCGAGGTTCCAGTACGGACCGGCCCCGGATTGGCTCTTCTGAGTAGGCATGATGGTTGTCCTTTAGCGATTACCGTGAGCGGGACTGCAGGGATTCGATGATGGAGCCGGCGATGGATTGGTCGCTGCCCTCTTCGGGGATCAGCAGCAGGCCGGCCAGGTAGAGCGGGATGCCCGCGCCGCCGACGACGGTCAGGACCACGAAGGCGATCCGGACGATCGTCGCGTCGACGCCGAGGTAGCGGGCCAGGCCCGCGGCGACGCCTGCCAGCATGCGGTCCTCGAAGGGCCGGCGCAGGGCCGGGCGCTCGGGGCCCCAGCTGAACGGCGGCTCGGGGCGGCGGTCAGACTGATCGGTGGTGGGTGCTTCTGGGTTCACGGTGTTGTTCATGGCTCAAGCTTGGCTCCGCGGGCCAGGCCAGCACATCGGGAAGATCCCCGGAGTACCCCTGGTCCCCCTCCCCGGTCATCAGGGTCGCATCAGGGATGTCCCGGATAGCCGTCCCGGCCCGACTGGGCGATGATGGAACGGTGGAGGATCCTGAGCGCTGGCATGGCGACCATCGGCACCGCGGTCCGTTCTGGCTAAGGCATCGGGACGGTAACGGCGGTCCGCTGCGCCGTGACCCGACTGACCGGCTGGGCGGCGGCGTGGCGGCCGGCGTGGCCGCGTGGAGGGGCTTCAACGTCACGACCGTTCGGATCGTGTTCGTTCTCATCGCCATGGTGTCCACCGGATGGTTCGTGCCGGTTTACGTGGCGGGCTGGCTGCTGATACCGGCGGCCGACGAGGACGGCAGCATCGCCACCCGGGCCAGATCCGACTCCAGGGGCATCCGGCTCGCGATCGGCCTGTCGTCGCTGGTCATCCTGCTTCTGCTGACGGCCGGCGCGCTCAACGGCGGCTGGCTCGTCGGCTGGGCGTGGCCGCAGGTGTTCAGCGTGGCCGGGCTGGTGCTGATCTGGCGGAACGCCCCGCAGGAAGAGCGGGCCACGCTGCGGCGCCTGGTTGAGCCGTTCGAGACGGCCGCGGGTTCCGCCAAGTGGACGACGTTTCGCCTGGTACTCGCGGGCGCGCTGCTCCTCGGCGGCGTGGGCTGGCTGTTCTCGGCGCACAAGAGCCTGGCCCTGCTGCGGCCGCTCGGCGGGGTGGTGCTGGTGATCGCGGCCATCGTGCTGGTTCTCGGCCCGTGGTGGCTGCGGATCGCTCGTGACCTGGTCCTCGAGCGCCAGGCCAAGGTCCGGGCGGAGGAGCGGGTCGACATCGCGGCCCGGGTGCACGACTCCGTCCTGCAGACGCTCGCCCTGATCCAGCGGCGCGCGGACGACCCGCAAAAGGTCATCCAGCTCGCCCGGATGCAAGAACGCGAGCTGCGTTCCTGGCTGTTCGAGGGCCGGGACCCGAACGAGACCGAGGCTGACCTGACCTTGGCCGGCGGAATCCGGCAGATCCAGCAGGACATCGAGAGCAGGTACGGGGTCCCGGTCGAGGCGGTGACCGTCGGCGACTGCGAGCTCAACGACAACCTGAACGCCCTGCTCGCGGCCGCCCGCGAGGCGACGGTCAACGCGGCGAAATGGTCCGGCGCCAGCGTCATCTCGCTGTTCGCCGAGGTCGAGCCCGGTGAGGTATCGCTCGTCGTGCGGGACCGCGGCAAAGGCTTCGACCCGGAGGCGGTCCCGGCCGATCGCAAGGGCCTGACCGAATCGGTCCACGGCCGGATGACCCGCCGCGGCGGTACGGCGACCGTGACCTCCGCCCTGGGCGAGGGCACCAAGGTCACGCTGAAGATGGCACGCACCGCGGTGCCGCCCCGGCCGAACACGCCGAGTCGCACGTGAGCGCCCCGCGGGTCGTCCTGGTCGACGACCACGGGCTGTTCCGGTCCGGTGTCCGCGCCGAGCTCGGCCGGCAGGTCGAGGTGGTGGGCGAGGCCGACGACGTGCAGCCCGCGATCGACCTGATCGCCGAGCTGCTGCCCGACGTCGTGCTCCTGGACGTGCACCTGCCCGGCGGCGGCGGTCAGGCCGTGGTGCAGGCGATCAAGGCCACCCATCCGCAGGTGCGTTTCCTCGCGCTGTCCGCCTCGGACGCTCCCGAGGACGTGATCGCGGTGATCAGGGCGGGCGCGCGCGGCTACGTAACGAAGACGATCTCCACCGCCGAGCTGGCCGACGCGGTCCGCCGGGTCGCGGCCGGCGACGCGGTGTTCTCGCACCGCCTGGCCGGGTTCGTCCTGGACGCGTTCGCCACCGCCCCGGCGGGCGACGTGACGCCTTCGGTCGATCCCGAGCTCGATCAGCTGACCGCCCGGGAACGGGAAGTGCTGCGGCTGATCGCCCAGGGTTACACCTACAAGGAGATCGCCCGCGAGCTGTACATCTCGGTGAAGACGGTGGAAAGCCACGTGTCCTCGGTGCTGCGCAAGCTGCAGCTCTCCACCCGGCACCAGCTGACCAAATGGGCCACCGAGCGACGGCTGGCCTGACCGTGCTGGCCTTTTCGGCATCGTGGTCACCCGGTGCTGGCGCCTGCGCATCGTGACAGGTACGTGACGCCGAGGGTGAAACCGGGCTCGTTCGGGAAAAACGTCTGTGAACCGGTCCGGCGGTCAACGAGGTGCGGCGGGTCGCGTTTTCCGGCCGCCCGCTAGGGTTGCCGATCTAAGGCGACGGGCTGACCATGAGGATAGGCAGGTTGATCACAGAGGTGAATATGCCGGTCGAGGCGATCGAGTCCGAGATCGGTGACGCTTATCTTCGCCTGGCTACCTCGGCCGGGACGGCGCGCGACCGCCAGCGGCATTACCTGGACGGCCAGACCGCCGGGACCCTGTTCGGCACCGTGACGGCGCTGACCGCCGCGCATCCGTGGGCGCTGGACGGCTTCGGCGCCCCGGCCTGGGCGGCCTATCAGCCCGATCCGCAGGCGCCGCCGCCGGACGGCCTGCGCGTCGGGATCCTGCGGATGGGCGAGGGAC
>JBAUAY010000783.1:0-3967 GCA_049676235.1 Streptosporangiaceae bacterium | reverse complement strand
AGCTCGGCCAGCGGATCCCCGCGGCCCGAGCGGAACTCGGCCGCTATACCGGTCTCGGCGGTACGGCTGAGCATCAGTTGCTCCAGCTCGTTAGCGACCTGCTCGAAGGTCTCGCTCATCACGGCCGCACCGCCCGGCGCCGCGGCGGCGCTGGCCGGTATCCGGCTTACGGACCCGGCCAGCAGGCGGCTGCCCTGCCGGCGCGCCAGCCCGCCAGCGTAGGCAGCGGCGCGCAGCGAGGTCCGCGAGCCGTCCACGCCGACCAGGATCAGCGACGGGCCGTCGGTACCGAACTCGAAGTCAGGCACTGGAGAACTCACCACACCATTGTGCCCATCTCGACGGTAGCCAGGTACGCCGTGCGGGCCAGGCTGCCTTGGTTAGCGGGTCCCCTTGAGCCTCACGGCCGGCCGGCCCATGCTGCCCTGACCGGGCCGCTGGATAGTATGGGGTGGTGATTTCGCACAGCAGCGAGAGTCCGGTGGTCGCGGTGCAACTCACCAGGCAGCACGTGGTTGACATGTTGCGCAAGGCAGGATTGCCGGAGGTGGCCGACGACGCCCAGCGTGAGCTGCCCGACCCGGTTGACAGCGAACAGGTGGCGGCATGGGCCGTACCGTACGGCATCAACATGGGCGAGCTCATGGACCGGCTGGGCGGCAGCCTATGACGCCACCAGGTCACGAAGCCTGAAGCTGAATCAGGGCATGCACCACGCCCGTTCGGTGCCAAAGACATCTACTACCGAACGGGCGGCGTCATCGCGGCTGCTGCAGGCGGCCAGCGCGGCTGCCTGACCGAACTTATTTCAGTCGGCGAGCACGTCTGGAGAGCTCGCATCGTAGTCGGTGAGCCAGGCCCCGCCGCGCCCTTCCGGGTCGCGCCGGTTCACGCGCCGTCGCCATGCGATCTTCAGATCTCGCCGCCAGGCGGCCCACGGAGACGTCAAGTGGTTGCTCAGCCCCCGCTCGCGGGCGGAGAGCACCACCCGGCTTGCTCTCGGCCGGCGGGTGCGCTCGTATCGAGCCAGGCCCGTGAGCGGATCAGAGGCCTCCGCCGAGAGCGCCGTCGCCAAGACCGCGCCGTCCTCGATCGCCTGGCAGGCGCCCTGTCCGAGGTAAGGGAGCATCGGATGCGCGGCGTCGCCCAGCACGGTGACCCGGCCGCGCGTCCACTGCGGGATCGGGTCGCGGTCGTAGAGCGCCCACTTGTACCAGGTGTCCGCGGCGGCGAAGAGGCGAAGCAGGGACTCGTGCCAGCCGGCGTAGCGCTCAAGCACCTCCTCGCGGCTGCACTCAGCGATCCACGACTCGTGGCGGTAGTTGTCATCGTCGTAGTGGCAGACGACATTGATCAAGTCCTCGCCCCGCAGCGGATATAGGACGATCGTGCCGTGCGGGCCTAGCCACTGGGCACCTTCGGTGTAGGGCCGGGTGCCGCGAACGGCTCCGGTCGGAACGACGCTGCGATAACAAATCTTCCCGGTGAACCGAGGGGCGTCCGGACCGAACAAGGAGGCGCGCACCGTTGAGTGGATGCCGTCAGCGCCCACGATGATGTCGGCCTCAATCTCGCTGCCGTCCGCGAAGCGCGCGACCGCGATGTCACCGTCGGGCCGCACTTGCGTGCATCGCTTGCCCAGGGTGACGACGTCGGGCGACAGCGCGTCGGCGAGCGCGTCGAGGAGATCGGCCCTATGCACGGTCGCGCCTTCTATGCCGAACGAAGCCGCCTGCTGTTGCCGGCTCGTCTTGGCGATCACGCGGCCCGTCTTCCAGTTGCGCATGAACTGCCAATGCGACCGCCCCGCCACCTTGCGGACACTGTCCTCCACGCCGATGGCTCGCAGCACCTTCATCGCGTTGGGGTGCAGGGCGACGCCGGCTCCGATCTCTTTGAGCTCGGCGGCCGCCTCGTAGACCGCCACCTCGATCCCCGCCCGCGACAGCGCGTTCGCCGCGGTCAGTCCGCCGATGCCGCCCCCGATGATCGCGACACGGGTCATAGGGCAACAGCCTTCCTCCCGGTTGTTCTCGTCTCAATCGTGGCTGATCCGCCTGCCGTGCTCAACTGACCTGGGGCATACGCTCGGAGTTGGTGGCGCTCGCGCCCACCGGCGCGTCAGGACTCACGATCGCCGCGCCCGGCGGACCGTCGCCACCACGTGCGCCGGCGCCGCGGTTCGGCCCGAAGCTCCCTGACGACGACTGGAGATAAGCATGACCGACCTGGCGATGGACTATCTCGGCCTGGACGCCCTGTTGTCGGCCGAGGAACTCGCCTGGCGCGACACGGTCCGCGCGTTCGTCCGCGAGCGCATCAGGCCCAACATCAAGGACTGGTACGAGAAGGCGGTGTTTCCCGTCGAGATCGTCACCGAGATGGGCCGGCTCGGCCTGCTTGGCACGCACCTGTGCGGCTACGGCTGTCCCGGCCGCAGCGCGGTGGACTACGGTCTGGCCGCGCTGGAATTGGAGGCGGGCGATTCCGGGTTGCGGACCTTTGTCAGCGTGCAGGGTTCGCTGGCCATGAGCGCCATTCATAAGTTCGGTACCGAGGCGCAAAAGGAGCGCTGGCTGCCCGGGATGGCGGCCGGCGAGATGATCGGCTGTTTCGGCCTGACCGAACCGGAAGCCGGCAGCGACCCGGCCAGCATGACCACGACGGCGCGTCGGGACCGCGACGGCTGGGTTATCAACGGCGCCAAGCGGTGGATCGGCCTCGCGTCGATCGCGGACGTCGCCGTCATCTGGGCCCGTACCCAGGACGGCATCCGCGGCTTCCTCGTGCCCACTGTCACCCCAGGGTTCACCGCCACGCCGATCGAGCCGAAGCTCGCCATGCGCGCCTCGATCCAGTGCGACATCACGCTCACTGACGTCCAGGTGCCCGCAGACGCGATCCTGCCCGGGGCCGAGGGCCTGCGCGGCCCGTTCTCCTGCCTGAACGAGGCCCGCTTCGGGATCATCTGGGGCGCCATGGGCGCGGCCCGCGACGCCTACGAGGCAGCGCTGGCCTACGCGCTGGACCGCAGGCAGTTCGGAAAGCCGATCGCGTCATTCCAGCTCACCCAGGAAAAGCTGGTCGACATGGTGCTCGAGATACAAAAGGGCCTGCTGGTCGCACTGCATATCGGCCGGATGAAGGACGCCGGGACCCTGGTCCCGGAGCAGATCTCGTTCGGCAAGCTCAACAACGTCAGGACCGCGATCGCCATCGCCCGGCAGGCGCGGACCATCCTCGGCGGGAACGGCGTGGCGCTTGAGTACTCCCCGATGCGGCACGCCAACAACCTCGAGGGCGTACGTACCTACGAGGGCACCGACGAGATGCACATCCTGATCATGGGCCGGGCCATCACCGGCATCCCCGCCTTCGGCTGAAGGACTCGCACCTGGGTGGGGGGGAGGAGGTTATCGTCGGTGCCGATATGGGCCCTGTGTAAAGATCACAGGATGCCGACCTTGATCGCCTGCCGGAACGGTGCGTGAGGCGGTTGCCGCTGATCCGGCCGCTGCGGGCGCTGCTGCTGTTCGTGTGCGTGCTCGTGCTGGTCGACACGATGTTCTTCACGGCGCTTACGCCGTTGCTGCCGTACTACACGCACGTCGCGCACCTGTCCAAGGCCGGGGCGGGGATCCTGGTCGCGGGCTACCCGCTGGGTACCTTGGCCGGGGCGCTGCCGGGCGGGCTGCTCACCGGCCGCCTGGGTTACCGGAAGACCGTTCTGCTCGGGCTGGCGCTCATGGGGGCCTCGACGCTGGTCTTCGGGTGGGCATCGGCGGCTTTGGTGCTGGATTCGGCGCGATTCGTGCAGGGGCTGGGCGGGGCGTGTACCTGGGCCGGGGGACTGGCCTGGCTGGCGACCGGGGCGCCGCCGGAACGGCGCGGGGAGATGATCGGGACGGCGATGGGCGCGGCCGTGGGCGGAGCGCTGCTCGGGCCGGTCGTGGGCGCGGTCGCCGAC
>JBAUAY010000782.1:0-14142 GCA_049676235.1 Streptosporangiaceae bacterium | reverse complement strand
GCGCGGGACCGGTTCGCTCCGCCTTCGCTGGTCGCGGCGAGGAACGCGCCAGTGCTGCCGGGGCTGCGGTCGCTGCTCGAGTTCGCGCACCCGGCGTGTGCGATCATCGGGCTGGGGTTCTGGCTGGGCTATACGTTCGTGCACTACCGGGTACTGGGCTGGATCGCGTTCGGGCTGGTGACGGTCACCGTATGCCTGGGCCTGAGCTGGTTCGCGGCGAATACCCGCGCAGCCCGGCGAAGGCTCAGCAGCGAGCACCGCGACGTGCCCGTGCCGTCCTTCAGCACCCGCCTCATCGCCCTGCACGGCGGGGCCGCCGCGGTGACTTTCGTGTTGGCCGCCCTGACCGCCCTCGTCCTCGGCCGGTAAGGCGGTGGAGGCGATTGAAGAAAGTGGTCAGTGCACCCGACCACCTGCACGGATAGGGGGAGACGAGCGACCACCGAGCCTGGGAGCGTTGCCTGAAAATCGCTCGGTGATCTCGGCCGCCGGGTGCACTGACCACTACCCACGATTACGGCTCGCAGTTGCCGGCGGCTCAGCCGCGGGGGGCCGCGTAAGCAAACGGTAAGAACTTCCTCCGGCGGACTTGAACTAAGGCACCCACCCAGGACGGTTACATGGAGAACAGGTACTGCTGGGTACGATTTTCCGCGAAGTGCCGACCGGGCAAAGGACCTCGAATGTGAATAAGGCGGGCGGCGTCCCGAGTGGCAAGAACGCCCCGAGCGGCCTGAGCAGGCGGCAGGCACTGACCGCGCTTGGTGTCGGAGCCGGAGCGCTGATCGCCGAACAGGCCCTCGTCGCCGACGGGATCCCCCAGCCCGCCAGCCCGCCGGCGCCGGCCAGCATCGCGCCGGTGCCCAGCGGCTACGCGCCGGACGGCACCTCGGGCCGCGCCGCCGCCCTGCCGCTAAGCACGGTCCAGCTGCTTGACAGCCCGTTCCGCCAGAATCAGGTCAGGAACACCTCGTACTTGCTGTTCCTCGACCCCGACCGCATGCTGCGCTCCTTCCGCCTGAACTACGGCCTCACCTCCACGGCGGAGCCGCTCGGCGGCTGGGAAAAACCGGACTCGCAGATCCGCGGCCACGTGACCGGGCACCTGCTGTCCGGGCTCGCGCTGACCTACGCCAACACCAGGGACGACGCGGCCCTCATCCGCGGCCGCTACCTGGTCAGCCAGCTGGCCATGCTCCAGGCCCGGGCCACGACGGCCGGGTTCCACCCCGGCTACCTGTCCGCCTTCCCCGAGGTCTACTTCGACTGGCTGGAGCAGGGAAAGCCGGTCTGGTCGCCGTACTACATGATCCATAAGTACCTGGCCGGGATGATTGACCAGTACCAGCTGGCCGGCGATGGCCAGGCTCTGGACGTCGCCATGAAGCTGGCGGACTGGGTGGGCTGGCGCACGGCCCGGCTGTCGCAGGCTGAGATGCAAATGGTCCTGCAGACCGAATTCGGCGGGTTGCCCGAAGCCCTAGCCAACCTCTACACGATCACCGGGCAGGAACGGTACCTGGCCACCGCGCAGCGCTTCTACCACGCGGTGGTGCTCGATCCGCTGGCCGACGGGCTGGACATCCTGCCCGGGCTGCAGGCGAACGTGACCACGCCGAAGATCATCGCCTGCGTCCGGATGTGGGAAGAGACCGGCAGCGGCAAGTATCACGACATCGCCCAGAACTTCTGGGACATCGTGACCGGCCACCACGTGTACGTGATCGGCGGCGTGGGCAACTTCGAGCACTTCCAGGCGCCCGATGTGGTGGCGGCCCAGCTGTCGAATTTCACCTGCGAGAACTGTGCCAGCTACAACATGCTCAAGCTGACCAGGCTGCTGCATTTCCATCAGCCGGACCGGGTGGACATGCTCGACTACTACGAGCGCACCCTGTTCAACCAGATGCTGGGGGAGCAGGACCCCACCTCGCCGCACGGCTACAACTGCTACTACACCGGCCTGTCGTCCGGCGCGTTCAAGCGCCAGCCGCTCAACTACTTTCCGCAGGGTAACCCCGGCGTGTACGCCACCGACTGGGACACCTTCACCTGCGATACCGCCACCGGGCTTGAGACCCAGGCCAAGTTCGCCGACACCATCTACAGTCGTGACGCGGACGGCATCTACGTCAAGCTGTTCATCCCGTCGCAGGTGCGGTCGCAGGGACTGGTCCTGGAGCAGGCGACCGGGTTCCCCGACGATCCGGTCATCCGGCTGTCCGTGGTGGCCGGCGCGGCCACCCTGACGCTGCGGGTGCGGGTGCCGAATTGGGTGGCGGGACCACCCACCGTCCGGCTCAACGGCACGCTGCTCCGCGGGCTGCCCGGCGCTGGCCCAAGCGGCTGGATCGCGCTGCGGCGGCGGTGGCAGACGGGCGACCTGCTCGAGGTCACGCTCCCGATGGAACTGGCCGTCGAGCCGACGCCCGACCACCCGACGGTGCAGGCGCTGATCTACGGCCCGGTCGTGCTGAGCGGCGTGTTCGGCAGCGACCCGGGCTCGCTGACGCCGCAACTCGAGATGGCCTCGATTCACCAAACGGCCGCGCAACCCATGACGTTCGAGGGCGTCGCCGACCGCAAACCGGTCAAGATGATCCCGATCGCCCGCGCCGCACACGAGTACTACACCACCTACTGGCAGACCGCGTAGTGCCGGACATATCCTGATCACGACGGGGTGTCATTTCACGCCCTTCGTGCACCTTCGCCCCCCTTCCCGCGTCTTCCTACGGGGAGAACGTGGCGCTGTTGCCGCGTGGGGGAGGGAAAGCCGTGAGCGAGCAGAGCCGTATCATCGGCCACGCCACGAAGGTGCCCGGAAATCCTGGCGGTGCCGCGCCGACGGCCGACGGCCTGCTGGCCGGGGCGCGCCGGTGGCGGCCGGACCTCAGCCCGGACGACCGGGCCGCGCTCGGCATGTGGGCCGCCGCGCACCTGGCCCTTTTCGTCCTCGCGTGGGCCGCCGCGTGGGTGTACCGCGCCGCATCTAGCCACGCGCCGCTGACCGGGGTGTTCGAGCACTGGGATGCGGCCCTGTTGCGGAACATCGCCCAGCATGGCTACTTCTCGCCGCACTCGATGGCGCATAACACCGTGTTCTTTCCCGGCTATCCGATGACGCTGGCGGTGGCACACCTGATCCTGCGCAACTGGGTGCTGGCCGAACTGGTCATCTCCGGGATCGCGGGCTGCTTCGTCGTCGTCTCGCTGTCCCGGCTCGCCGGGGGGCGTCGTGCGGTGCTCTACCTCCTCACCGCACCGGCCGCGATCTTCCTCATGGTCGGGTACGCCGAGTGCTTGTTCCTGGCGTTCGCGATCCCCGCCTGGCACGCCGCCACCCGCGGCCGCTGGTGGCGTGCCGCGCTGCTGGCGGGACTGTCCGGGCTGGTGCGCCCGGACGCCCTCTTCCTGATCCCGGCGCTGGCCGTGATGGCACTGACCGGCCCGCGCGGGTCGCGCCTGGCGAACGCCGGGAAAGCCTGCTGCGCCCTCGCCGGGCCCGCGGCCTACGAGATCTACCTGACGGTGTGCACCGGCAACTGGGACGCCTGGAGAAAGGCGCAGCAGGCCGGGTGGGGCCTGCATCTGGTCACCCCGGTCCAGGCATTGAAGACCACCTGGTGGGCCGCATTCCGGCACCCGTTCAGCGCCGCCGACGCGTTCGAGTTCCAGCTGGAGCTCGCCGCGATGGCCGTGATGGTCCTGGCTACCCTCGCGTTCCTGTGGTGGCACCGCTGGCCCGCAGCCGTGTACTGCGGGCTGGCCGCGCTCGCGCTCGGCACGCAGACCTGGTACCAGACCGGCCCGCGTACGCTCCTAGTGCTGTTCCCGGTCTGGATCGCGCTTGCCGGGCTTGAGACGCGCCGGATCTGGATCAGGTACGTGTACCTCACCGTGAGCGCGCCGCTCGCCGTCGTGGTGGGGCTGTTGTTCCTGACGTACCAGTGGGCCGGCTGAGGGTGCCGAATAACCACCAGGCTGAAGGGACCGCGATGTGACCCCGGACGACGTAGCCGCCGTCCGCGAAGGTCCCGGGCCCCTCGCGGTGGACGAGGCCCGGCTGACGCCGTCCCCGCCGGTGGCCGCGCCCGAGGCCGCCGACGCCGTCCGGGCTCACTTCGGCCTGGCCGGCGAGCTCACCCGGCTGCCCGGCGAGGCTGACGACAACTTCCTGCTCCAGGCCCGCGGCGGCCAGCGCTACGTGGTGAAGTTCGCTCACCTGCGCGTCGATCCGGCGGTAGTCGGCGTCCAGGTCCGGGTGCTGCAGCACATCGCATCGGTGGCCGCCGGGCTGCCCGTGCCGCGGGTGCTGCCCGCCGCCGGCGGGCAGCCGTGGACCGTGGTCGCGGACGGCCCGCTGCGCGGGCGCGTCGTGCACATCCTGACCTACCTCGACGGCGAGCTGCTCAGGTCGGTGCGAACCGATCCCGCCCTGCGCCGCGCGCTCGGGGGCACCCTCGCCCGGCTCGGCCAGGCGCTGCGCGAGTTCGACGACCCGCTGGTGCGGCGGCCGCTGCTGTGGGACCTCGCCCAGCTGCCGCAGCTGCGGCCGCTCCTGCCCCAGCATCAGGGCCTGGTCGGCGAGCAGCTCAGCCGGCTCGCGGCCGACCTGCCGCCGCGGCTGGCCACTCAGAGAACCCAGCTCGTGCACAACGACTTCAGCCCGGACAACACGCTGATCTCGGCCGACGCCCGCCGGGTGTGCGGGATCATCGACTTCGGCGACGTGACCGTGACCGCGCTGGTCAACGACGTCGCCATCGCCGCCGCCTACCAGCTCAGCGACGAGCCTGACCTGCTCGCGCCCGCGCTGGACCTGATCGCGGGCTACCACGCCACGACCCCGCTCAACGCCGCCGAGCTCGATCTGCTGCCGGACCTGATCCTGGCCCGCATCGTGGCCCGGATCATCATCAGCGAATGGCGGGCCGAACGATTCCCGGAAAACCGCGCCTACGTCCTGCGTAACACCCCCCGGGCCTGGGAGCACCTGCACCGGTGGCTGAGTACCCCAGCCGAGCAGATCGCCGCGCGCATCCTCCAGGAGGCGAACCATGCGTGACACCGCGACCATGGTCAACGGCTTCGACATGTCTTCCGTCGACGCCCTCGATCCCGAGCTCCGCCGGATCGTCGAACGGCGGGCGAGCCTGCTCGGCCCGGCGTACAAGCTGTTCTACCGGAACCCGGTGCGGGTCGTCCGCGCCGAGGGCGTGCACCTGTTCGACGCCGACGGGCAGGCCTACCTGGACGCCTACAACAACGTGCCGTCGGTCGGGCACTGCCACCCGCGGGTGACCGAGGCGATCGCCCGCCAGGCGGCCACCCTCAACACGCACACCCGGTACGCGAGCGAGCTCATTCTCGACTACGCCGAGCGGCTGCTCGGCACGTACCCGGCCGAACTCGGCAACGTCATGTTCACCTGCACCGGCAGCGAGGCGGTCGACCTCGCGCTGCGCATCGCGCGCTTCCATACCGGCGGCGAGGGGACGATCATCACGGCCAACGCCTACCACGGCGTGACCACGGCCACCGCCGAGATCTCGCCCAGCCTCGGCCCGGCGGTCCCGCTGGGCCGGGCCGTGTGGACGGTCGCGCCGCCGGGGGAGGGCGAAACAGACCAGGATCTGGCCGAACGGGTGCGGAATTCGATCGCCGACGCCAGCCGGCACGGGGTCGGGCTCGCCGCCTTCATAGCGGACAGCTTGTTCTCCTCCGACGGGATCCAGCCCGACCCGGTAGGCGTCCTGAAACCGGTGCTCGACGCCGTGCACGAGGCCGGCGGCCTGTACATCGCCGACGAGGTCCAGCCCGGCTTCGGCCGCACCGGGGAGGCCATGTGGGGCTTCCAGCGCCACGGCATCGTGCCCGACCTGGCCGTCATGGGCAAGCCCATGGGCAACGGCATGCCGATCGCCGGCGTCGCCGCCCGCCCGGAGATCCTCGAGGAGTTCGGCCACAAGATCAGGTACTTCAACACCTTCGGCGGCAACTCCGTCAGCATCGCAGCCGCGGCCGCGGTCCTCGACGTGATCGAGACCGAAGGCCTGCGGGAAAACGCCCGCGCGGTGGGCCGCTACCTGCGCGACACGCTCACGGACATCGCCCGGGATACGCCCCGGATCGCCGCCGTGCGCGGCGCCGGCCTGTACGTCGCGGCCGACTTCGTCGACCCCGGCACCGGCGAGCCGGACGGCGACACCGCGATCCGGGTGGTCAACGGCCTGCGGGAGCGCCGCGTCCTGATCAGCGCGACCGGCCCGCACGGCAGCACCCTCAAAATCCGCCCGCCGCTCCCGTTCGCCCGGTCCCACGTCGACCAGCTCGCCGAAGCCCTGTCCGCCACCCTGGCCGACCTCGACCGCGGCCCCTAGCCTCCGCTCCGCAAACCTCAATCGACCACCCAGCCCACGGCAGCTCACCACATCCCCACGCCCGCCACGGTAGTCAACGACACGCCCTGAGAAAGCGCCCCACCCATCCCATTCTCCCCGCCCGCCCCATACCCCGGTCCCCGCCATTCAATGAGCGTGACGTTCTACCCGAAAGAGTCAATAGAGTGTCACACTCATTGATTTCGCGGCCTTCCAGAGGGTCAGCGTCACACCGTCCAGTCGGGGCTGCGGCCGAGGTAACACAAAAGTACGGCGGCGGCGTCGGCGCCCGCCGCAGGCTCGAGGGCTTCGGCGTACGCGCCGTACTGGCGCAGCGGCTCGACGATGCTATGCGTGACCGGGGTGAGCGCCCGGGTCAGTTCCAAGGTCAGCGGCGAGCCCTGCCCGGTCGCCATCGCGATGTCCCAGGCGTGGATCGCGGCGTCCAAGGCGGCGGCGACGCCCGCGGCCGCGGGCGCCATCGGCCCCTGCGGCAGCGGGGTAGGCACCAATCCCGCACCCTCGTCGATCGCCGTCCAGGCCGGCCCGGACGCGTTCAGTGCGGCCTCGGCGTAGGCCAGCGGCTCGGTGCCGATTTGCCCCGAAGGCGCGAACGGGTTCTCGCCCGACGTCTCGGTTCCGCCGACCATGGCTGCCCATACCTCCTGGTCGAGCGTGGCATGCTGCAGGACCTGGGTCACGTTCCACTTGGAGCACGGCGTCGGCCGCTGCCAGCCGTCCGCCGGTACTCCGGCGACGGCCGCCCGCAGCATGGCTCGCGCCTCGTCCAGGACATCCCAGCCGGTCACGGTGATCTCGCTCATGATCTGTCGCGCCGGCCCGCCCGCCTGGGGCGGGTCGGCGCTTCCTCCCTTACGCCTTGGTAGTTACAGGAATGATTCTTATCTGCAGAGCTCTCGAAGCTCGATCCGATGAATTACTGCTCCCTGGCCCGCCGGGGCAGCCCGAACGCCACCGCGAACGAGCAGGCCAGCAGCCCCGCGGTGGCGAGCGCGGTCCACTCCGCGGCGTGCAGGTAGACCGGCACGTGGCCGCCGTGGCCGCCGGCCAGGGCGAAGAAGATCGCGCCGATCCCGGCGATGCCGAGCGACATGCCGAGCGAGTTGACCGTCTGCAGGATGCCGGAGGCCGATCCCATCTCCCGCGGCCGGACGCCCGCCATCACGATGTCGAACAGCGGCACGAACACCATGCCCATCCCGATCCCGCCGACCACCATCGGGGCCAGCAGGTCCACGGTGGAGACGCCGCCGCCCGCGGTGCGCAGCACCACGGTGATCGCCAGCAAGCCGGCCGCCTCGATGACCAGCCCGGCGTGCAGCACCCGGCGGCCGAGCTTGCTCATCGCGATGCCGCCGGCCGCCGAACCGATGAACGCGCCCGCCGCCCACGGCGCGGTGCTGATGGCCGAGTGCCACGGGGTGAAGCCCAGCCCGTTCTGCAGGAACACGTTGAAGATCATCACGATGCCGCCCAGCGAGCCAGTGAACACGATCGAGAACGCGATGCCCGCGCGGTACGGACCGTGCCGGAACAAGGACGGCTCCACGAGCGGGTCGCGGCCCGCGCGCTGGCGGCGGATCTGGTACCAGCCGAACCCGGCCAGCGCGAGCACCGACCCGGCCAGCATCCCGTACAGCCAGGCCGGCCAGCCCAGCGAGTGCCCCTGCGCCAGCGGGAAGACCAGCAAGAACATGGCCGCGCCGGCCAGCAGCGCGCCCGGCAGGTCCAGCCGCCCGCGCCGCGCCCCGCCAGAGCCGGCGCCTTGAGGCTTAGAACCGGCGGGCAGCAGGCGAGCGCCGAGGACCAGCGCGATGAGCCCGACGGGCACGTTCACCGCGAAGATCATCCGCCAGCCGGTGCCGAACACGTCGGCGCTGATCAGCCCGCCCGACGCGATCGGCCCGAGCATCGCTGACAGGCCCATCACCGGCCCGTAGACGCCGAACGCCTTGCCCATCTCGTGCGCCGCGAACAGGTCCCTGATCAGGCCGAACACCTGCGGCAGCATGATCGCCCCGAACAGCCCCTGGACGGTACGGGCGGCGATGAGCTCACCGGCCGTCCCGGCCGCGGCGCACGCCGCCGACGCGACCACGAACCCGGCCATCCCGGTTAGCAGCATCCGCCGCCGGCCGAAGATGTCGCCGAGCCGCCCGCCGGTCAGCAGCCCGACCGCCATGGCCAGGGCGTAGGCGGCGGTGACCCACTCGATGACGGCGTAGGAGCCGCCCAGTTCGCGCCGGATCGTCGGCGCCGCGACCTGGGCGATGGTCGAGTCGAGCAGGTCCATCGCCGCCGCCGTGATGACCGTGCCGAAGGCCACCCACCGCCACTTCCGTCCCGTGGACCCCGCAGGTCCCGGCCTAGCAGGCCTCGCGCCAGCTTCAGCACCGGCTCGATGTTCCATCGTGCCGGTCCCAGCCGGCTCAATGTTCCATCGTGCCGGCCGGCCGAGGTCCGGAACCTCGTGCTGGTCCGGGACCTGACGCTGGTCAGGGACCTCACGCTGGTCCGGGGCCTGCCGGTCCGGGGCCTGACGCTGGTCCGGGGCCGGGACCACGGTTTCGGGTGCTGATGACATCGGATCCTCCCGTTGCAGTACCGGAACGAAATCTTCTGTTCCAACAATATCAGAACGGAATGGTTTGTTCCAGTCTCTGTTACACTCACTTTCATGACCGAGACGACCTCAGGCCGCCGGCGCCACGGCCCGATGAGCGGCCGCCAGGCCGAGGCGGCCCGTAACGACCAGCGGATCCTCGATTCGGCCCGGGCGGTGTTCGTCAACGACCCCGGTGCGCCGATCACCGCGGTGGCCAAGCACGCGGGCGTCGGCATCAGCGCGCTGTACACCCGCTACGGCAGCAAAGAGGAGCTCCTGCGCACCCTGTGCGCGGACGGCCTGCTGATCGTGATCCGGGAAACCGAAGCCGCCCTTGAGCGCGTGAAAAGCGGCGACGACCACTGGCAGGTCTTCACGGACTTTATGCGCAACCTGGCGGACGCGGACACCAGCTCGATGACCCGCGCCTTCGCCGGCAAGTTCGCCCCCACGCCGGAGATGTTCGCCCTGGCCAACCGGTCAAGCGAGCTCATGGCCGAACTGTTCGGCCTGATCCGCGACGTGCTCCGGCCAGACCTGGAGATGCACGACGTCTCGCTGGTGTTCGAGCTGGTGGCCGCGATCAAGTTCGCCGACCCCCAGCGCACCACCGAGCTGCGCCACCGGTACCTGGCGCTCATCCTGGACGGCATGCGCGCCACCGACCGCGGCGAGCTGCCCGGCCCGCCGCCGGCCTGGCCGGAGCTCAGCGAACGGTGGCGCGCCGGCTAAGGGTTACGCCGGGCGCGGGCCCGCCGTTTGCCCTCGTGCATGGCCTGCACCCGGGCGACCGGGATCGCGCGCCCCTCCTCGACCAGGGCGGCGTCCAGCGCCTGCGGCGCGGGCAACTGCCCCGCCCACGCGCCACGCCCGGCCACCAGCCCCGGCGCCGTGTGCACGGTAAAGTCGCCCGGCACCACACCGTCGAGGTCGTCCCAGCGCAACGGGAACGAGACCGGGACCCCCGGGCGGACCCGCGGGCTGTACGCCGCGGCCACCGTCGCGCCGTACGCCCTGGTCGAGTCCAGGAAGACCTTGCCCTCCCGGTCGTCCTTGATGAACGCCGTGGTCGCCAGGGCGGGATCAAGACGCTCGGCCCGGGCGGCGACGGCCCGGGTCACCGCGGCCGCCTCCTCGCTGCTCGCGTCGACCGGCACGTACACATGCAGGCCCTTGGACCCGCTGGTCTTGACAGCACCGGAAAGGCCCACGTCGGTGAGTGCCTGGCGGACCAGCCGGGCCGCCGCCACCGCCTGCCCGAACGGCCCCCCGGGCGGCGGGTCGATGTCCAGCACCAGGTAGGACGGAAGGTCCAGGTGACCAGCCAGGCCCAGGGTCACGTGGTATTCCACCGCCCGCTGGTTGGCCAGCCACAGCAGCGTGCGCCAGTCGTCGCACAGCGGGTAACGCACCTCGCGCCGGGAGGATTCGGCCCACATGGTGACGCTGCGGATCCATGGCGGCGCGTAGTCCGGCAGGTTCTTCTGCATGAACGGCCGCTGCCCGGCCCGGACCCGGATGACAGACAGCGGCCGTCCGCGCAGTTCCGGCAGGATGAACCCGGCCACGGCCTCCAGGTAATCCACCAGGTCCCGCTTGGTCGCGCCCGCCCCGTCGAACAGCGGCTCATCGAGGTGGGTCAGCGAAACGCCATCTCGTTCCGGCATGCTCATCCGTCCCGTATACCCGGTCGGCGAGGCAAGCGCCAATGCTCGTTCGGCAAAATCGTTAGGGTTGGGCTGGAGCAACGGCAGAAGGGGACCTGACGATGGCGTTCAGCGGGTGGCCCGAGGAGGCGCTGGATTTCTACGACGGGCTCGCGGCCGACAACACCAAGACCTACTGGACCGCGTACAAGGCCGTCTACACCAACAAGGTCCTGGGGCCGATGACGGACCTGACCGAGGAACTGGCCGCGGAGTTCGGCGAGCCGAAGATCTTCCGGCCGTACCGGGACGTCAGGTTCAGCCCCGACAAAACCCCGTATAAGACGCATATCGGGGCGGTCGTCGGCGGCTCCGGCTACGTCCAGCTGTCCGCCGAGGGCCTGGGCGCGGGCGCCGGGATGTGGGAGATGAACACCGACCAGCTCGCCCGCTACCGCGCGGGGGTGGCCGGCGACCGCCCGGGCGCCGAGCTCGAGGAGATCGTCGCCGAGATCGAGAAGGCGGACATCACCATCCACGGGCACGGCGCGCTCAAGACCGCGCCGCGCGGCTACCCGGCCGACCACCCGCGCATCACGCTGCTCCGCTACAAGGGACTGACCGCCTGGAAACAATGGCCGGTGGAACCCTGGCTGGAAAGTGCCGCGGCTAAGGACCGCGTCGTTTCATTCTTCCGAACGACCCAGCCTCTGTGCTCCTGGCTCACCGAGAACGTTCACCGGTGAGGGCGCTCCCGCTGACCTTTCTCGCCTCGGTCAAGGCTGGTTCTCACTAGCGTTCTCATTAGCGGACCGCTGCGGGCGGAACAGGCTTCCCGGCTGTGTTTGGTGTGGCTGTGTTTGGTACGGCTGGGCCGGGTTCGGCCGTGTCGGCGGCTCGTACCGCCCGGCCTGGCTCTGGGCGACTCGCTTCATCACCTCGTCTTCTTCGAAGATCTCGGCCGCCGTCGGCGACAGGGCGATCATGGCGGAGAAGATGAATCCGATGCTGCTCAGGCCGAGGATGAGCGGCAGCAGGAACGCCGCCGCGCTGGCGGTCGCCGACGTGTTCACGGCTAGGCCGGGGGCGGCGTGCGCGCGCAGCGCCGCCATGCCCGTGTAGTGCATGCCGCTGACCGCCACGCCCATGATCAAGGACGCGATGAGCGTAGACCACAAGGTGTCCAGTCGCAGGGCCGCCCAGAGCGCCGCCGTCCCGGCGATCACCGCGATGACCACCGAGGCCGCGACCAGCACCGGGTTGTAGGTCAGCGAAGCCTGCACCCGGATGGCCGCCATGCCGAGGTAGTGCATGCTGGCCACGCCGAGTCCGATGATCACGCCGCCGAGCAGCAGCGGCCGGGTTCCGGCCCGGCTGAATCCTACGATGAACGTCCCGATCCCGACGACGAGCACCGCGATGACCATGGACAAGATGGTGACGGGCACGTTGTAGCGGATGGATTGGCCGGGGATGGTGAACCCGAGCATGGCGATGAAATGCATCACCCAGATCCCCGTCGTCGCGATGGCCAGCGCCGCCAGGATCAGCCAGCGGGCCCGCGCCGCGCCCGAGTAGGCCCGCGCCCGGGTGGTGCATCGCAGGCCCAGGAAGCAGCCAACACAGGACACCAGGTACGCGAGTACCGGGTTCAGCGCACCATTAGAGAAGTTGTTGACGTGAATCATGTTGGGCCCGCTCCTTGGCCGTTAGGGCGACGATCATGGTATCGCCCCGGTAGCCTTTGCTAGCCCTTATCCCGTAATACACCAATTGTGTAGCTTGCCGGTTACCGACCGAAATCGGAGGTCAGGTGCGGAACGTGTCCGCAATGCCGGAGGTCGGCGGCAGGCTCTCCGCCATGCGAAGTATCGAGCTGTCGATCCGCGGGATGACCTGCGCGGCGTGCGCGGCGCGGATCGAGAAGAAGCTCAACATGCTCGATCAGGATGTCGTCGCCGCGGTCAGCTTCGCGACAGAAAAGGCGACGATCACGGTGCCGGAGACCGTCTCGGCGCAGGCGCTGATTGCGGCGGTCGAGGGCGCGGGGTATGCGGCGGAAGTAGCCTTGCCCGCCGCGGAAGCGCAGCCCGAGGCAGGCAGCCAGGCCGGGTACCTGCGCCGGCGGCTGATCCTCGCGCTGGTTTTCTTCGTCCCGCTCAGCGACTTGTCCGTCATGCTGTCGCTGTTCCCCGCCTACCGCTTCGCCGGGTGGCAGTGGGTCCTGGTGGTCCTGGCGGCACCGGTGGCGCTGTGGGCCGCGTGGCCCTTCCACCGCGCCGCCCTCAAAAACGCCAGGCACGGCGCCTGCTCGATGGACACGCTGGTGTCCCTCGGCGTAGTCGCCGCCTGCGGTTGGTCCGTTTATGCGATGTTCCACCTGGACCGCGGGTCCCGGGCCAGCGCGCTGCAGGAACTGGCGCACGCCTCGGGCGGCGGCATCTACCTTGAGGTGGCGGCCGCGGTGACGACGTTCCTGCTCGCCGGCCGGTTCTACGAGGCCCGCGCCCGCGGCTCGGCCGCCGAGGCGATGCGGAAGCTGGCCGCGGCGGCCGCCAAGGACGTCTGCGTGCTCGACGCCGACGGCGAAGAGCGGCGCATCCCGGTTGGCCAGCTGCGGCGCGAGGACATCTTCGTGGTGCGGCCGGGGGAGAAGATCGCCGCGGACGGCGAGGTGCTGTCCGGCGAGTCGGCCGTCGACCGGAGCATGATGACAGGTGAGTCCGTACCGGTGGAGGCCGCCGCCGGGGACACCGTCGTCGGCGGGACCATCGTCCTGAGCGGGCGTCTAGTCATCCGGGCCGTCGAGGTCGGCGAGAACACCCAGCTGGCCCAGCTGATCGCCCTGGTCGGCCGGGCGCAGGCGGAGAAGGCCGCCATCCAGCGGCTCGCGGACCGGGTGTGCGGCGTCTTCGTCCCGCTGGTGCTCGTGGCGGCGGCGCTGACCCTGGCCGGCTGGCTGCTTGCGGGCGCCCCTGCCGAGCGGGCGTTCAGCGCGGGGCTCGCCGTGCTGATTATCGCCTGCCCCTGTGCGCTAGGTCTCGCGACGCCGGCCGCGCTCGTGGCGGCCTGCGGCCGCGGCGCGCAGCTTGGCATCTTCGTCAAGGGGCACCAGGCGCTCGAGTCGTCCGGGCTGATCGACACCGTGGTGCTCGACAAGACGGGGACCGTCACCAGCGGCCAGATGACGGTGACCGCGCTTGCGGCCGCGCCGGGCACCGAACCGGCCGAGGTGCTGCGGTACGCGGGCGCCGTAGAGCACGCCTCCGAGCACCCGATCGCCGCCGCGATCAGCTCCGAAGCGAGCGGGGCGGCCCCGCCGCAGGCCGGACCGTGGCCGACGGTCGACGGCTTCCAGGCGCTTCCGGGCCTCGGTGCGCGCGGTGTGGTGGACGGCCGTCGGGTCGTCGTCGGGCGCGAGCGGCTGCTGCGCGACCTGGGGTTCGCCATCCCGCCCGGACTGGCGGGCCAGTGGGCGCAGTGGGAG
>JBAUAY010000781.1:0-17448 GCA_049676235.1 Streptosporangiaceae bacterium | reverse complement strand
GCCGTAGTCGCGCTCGCCGATCAGGGCTACGACGTGGTGGTCAACTACTCGGCCAGCGCTTCGGCGGCGCAGCAGGTCGCCGCCGAAGCGCGCGACCGCGGCGCCACGGCTATGCCCGCCCAGGCTGACGTCGCCGACGAGGCGGCCGTGCGGCGCATGGTGGCCGCCGCCGGGGAGGAGTTCGGCCGGCTCGATGCGCTGGTTAATAACGCCGGCGTCACCATCGACGTGCCGCTGCCCGACCTGGACGCGCTCGACATGGCGGACTGGGACCGGGTGTTCGCCGTCAACGTCCGCGGCCTATTCCAGGTCACCAGAGCCTGCGTGCCGCTGCTGCGCGCCGCGCCGCATCCCGCCATCGTGAACAGCGCCAGCATCGCCGGGCTCCGCCCCGGCCCGCAGCCGTACCCCTACTCCGCGTCCAAGGCCGCCGTGATCAGCCTGACCAAGACGCTGGCCGGAGCGCTCGGCCCGCAGATCCGGGTGAACGCGGTCGCTCCCGGCTGGATGGAGGGCGAGTGGATGCAAGCGCGCCTGGGCGAAAACTACGACCGGCTCATGCAGCGCCGGGCCCGGATGACGCCGCTCGGCCGCTGCGTGACGGCGGCGGACGTGGCCGCCACGATCGTCTCCCTGGTGACGTCGAATCCGTTCGTGACCGGGGAAGTGGTGGTCGTCGACGGCGGGTACAGCGCAACGACCTGACCCGGAGCTTGGTGGGCGTGTGAGGGTTCGAGGATACTGTTCCGGGGCGGCGTGAAGGTGCCCGTGATGTAGAACCCCTCGCCGCCGCCGCAGGTGGGCGCAGGCCCGGTGGGGAGTAGCCGGTACTTGAGCGGTTGCCATTCAGCGCCAGCCCGCCGATGCGCCAGGCGGCCGACCGGCCGCGATCCTGCCACGCCCCTCGGGAAGTTTGGTGCGACCATATCGGCCGACGGCCCCTTCGGCTCGGTCATGGGCTGCCGCTGCGGCGCTCGCCATAACGGCGGCGCCGGGTCTCCGCCGTGACCTCGTCGAGTTCGGCGGCCGACAAGATCGCGGGTTCCCCGTATGACAGCGCCAGCCGGTACGTGCGGGCCAGCCACTCCAGGAGCAGGGCCCGGTCGTACGCCTGCGCGAGGTCGCGGCCGTAGCTGACCGCCCCGTGGTTGCGCAGGATGACGGCGCTGCGGCCGTCCAGCGCCTCGACGGCCGCCGCGGCCAGGCCCGCTGACCCGAAGCGCACGTAGGGCACGACCCGGACCGGTCCGCCGAGCCCGGTGATCGCGTAGTGGATGGCCGGCAGCTCCGAGCGCGCCGCCGACAGGGCGATGACCTCGGGCGAGTGCGTGTGCACGACGGCTGCCGCGCTGGTCGCCGCGTAGATCGCCAGGTGCATCGGCGTCTCGGAGGACGGCGTTTCCGCCGCGTTATACCCCGTGCCGTCCAGGAGCTGGGTGCCGTCCAGCGTGACGAGGCAGACGTCGCCGGGCCGCATGTCCGCGTAGCCGATCCCCGACGGGGTGATCGCCACGATGTCACCGACACGAACGCTGATATTGCCTGCGCTGCCGACGGCCAGCCCGTCGTCAAGCAGGCGTGCACTGTAGCTGACGAGCTGCGCGCGAGCCGCCTGCAGCTCGTCGGAGTCGCGGGGATACACCTACCACGGATATTAGACGGACGTCCGACAAAACCGCCCGCCAGCAGCAGATGCTCGACGAGCTGCTCGACCGGCTGCGCCCGTGAGGGACGGCGTATCCGCTACGCCCGGCGCAATTGCGCGTTGCTTCCGCAACGCGAGTTGTAGTCGCCGGCAGCATCACCCAGCGGTACCGCTACTGCCGGGTGATGCCGGTGCTTGCGCGCTACGTGCTCCGGCGGCGCAGGAGGGTGGAGATGGTGACCGCGATGACCAGGACGCCGCCGTAGAACACGCCCGACACCCATGTCTGCAGGCCAAGCGCCTGACTCACGTGGTGGCGCGGGGTTTCATCGGGCCACCTGGCATGGTCATGCGTGAGACGGCTGCCGCACGGCTGCTAACCCCGAATTTGCGGTAAATGTGCTCAAGGTGCTTGGCGACGGTCCGAGGGCTCACCTCCAGCGCGTGGGCGATGGAGACGTTGGTGCGGCCGTCAGCGACTAGCCGCAGGATCTGGATCTCGCGTTCGGTGAGATCGGCAAGCCCACTGCTGGCTATGGCGGCGTGCACCTGCCCGGCCTGCCAGCGTCTACGAGCGCGGAGCAGGGCGGCCATCAGCGGGGCCCGGAGCACGCTGAGCAGGGCGCGATCCTCGTCGCAGAAGTCGTGGCGGGCGCGGCTCATAGCAATGCCGATGACCTCCTGATCGGGGCCTGGCAGGCTGATTGCCACCTGGTGTTCGACGGGTATGCCGCGGAAGAATTCGGCGTACAGGCCGAGGCGGTGGAATCGCTGCTGGGTGAGAAAGTCGCTGATCATCACCGGTTCCCCGCTGCCGGTGGCACGGTAGTGGTTGACCAGCGGGTGCTCGTGCACATGCGCCGCGAACACTGGCTGGGTCGCCGGGTCGAGAGCACCGGCCGGGTAGTCCGCGTAGCGCGTCTGGCCGAGGGCTGGCCCGATCTCGTTGTAGGTGATGACGTCGCAACCCACCAGGGCGGCCAAGCCGGGGAGCACGATCCCGGCGAAGTCAGCGGGATCGTCGAGTTCGGCGAGGCTGTCCGCGAGCCCGACCGCCCGCCGCAAGGTTTCCAGCGAGACGTACATGTCCGCACCCCCCGGCTACCACGCCCAGTGCGCAATGTACGTATAGACGCTTCCCTGATCAGCCAGTTTAGTCAAGCGTAAACGCACAGTGACGACGGATTCTCCGGCCTTGGGACCGAGTGAAGCGTAGGAGAGATGAGCAATGGCAGACACTACGGTCCAGGGGCCGGTCACGGGAGTCAACGTCGGGCAGCTGCGCGAGCAGGTACGAGGCCGCGTGATAACTGCTGATGACGAGGGTTACGACGAGGCGCGCGCCGTGCATAACGGCATGTTCGACAAGCGTCCGCTGGCCGTGCTTCGCGCCGAGCAGGTAGCTGACGTCATCGCCGGCGTCAACTTCGCTCGGTACAACGGGCTGGACCTCTCCATTCGGGACGGCGGGCACAGCGCACCCGGATTCGGCACCAACGACCACGGACTGGTCATCGACATGACACCGATGCGCACGGTGCGTGTTGACCCGGGGAGCAAGACCGCGCACGCCGGTGCTGGAGCCACGTGGGGCGATTTCAACCACGCGACGCATGCCTTCGGCCTGGCCACGACGGGCGGCATCATCTCGACCACCGGCATCACGGGCCTGACCCTAGGTGGTGGCATCGGTTACCTGACACGTGCATACGGGCTGTCGATCGACAACCTGGTCTCGGCCGATGTGGTCACAGCGGACGGGAAGTTCGTCACCGCCAGCGAGCACCAGAACGAGGATCTCTTCTGGGGGCTTCGCGGCGGGGGCGGCAACTTCGGCGTCGTGACCTCGCTCGAATATCGCCTGCACGAGGTCGACCAGGTGTTCGCCGGACCGATCTTCTACAACCTCGAGGACGCCGAGTCGCTGCTCCGCATGTTCGACGAATTCATCCGGGATGCACCTGAGCAGTTCGGCGGCTTCCCGGCGTTTCAGATCGCCCCACCGCTGCCATTCATCCCCGAGAACCGGCACGGGGACACCCTTGCGCTCGCTGTGGTGCACTGGGCCGGCCCGCCCGACCAGGCGGAGAAGGCCCTCAAACCATTCATGGATGTCGCTCCGATCGTGGCCAACGGGACGGGCCCGCTCCCGTATCCCGCGCTGAACGGCGCGTTCGACGGGCTCTACCCCAAGGGGATCCGTGCCTACTGGAAGGGCGCCTTCGTCCAGGAGCTGCCCGAGGCCGCCATCGCGGCTCATGTCGAACACGGGTCCAGGGTTCCCGAGGTGAGCGCGACAATGCACCTCTACCCCATCAACGGCGCCTGCCATCGTGTCGGACCCAGCGACACGGCCTTCGCCTATCGCGAGGCCACCTACGGGATGGTGTTCCTGGCCGCGTGGAACGATCCCGCGAAGGATGCTGAGCGGATTGGGTGGGTGCGCGACTACTACCAGGCGATGGCTCCGTATTCGGAGCCGGGCGGATACATCAACTTCATGCAGGACGACGATTACGGCAAGATCCAGGTCAACTACCGCCAGAACTATGATCGGCTGGTTCAAGTCAAGCGGAAATACGATCCCAATAACCTCTTCCACATGAACCAGAACATAACGCCATAAGGAGCCTCCGCCGCCGTGGATCGCCCGCCAGCAGGCTCGGGCAGCAAAGGTAGGGCCTGGACGGCAGATTCTGCGCGCCATGGGCCGGCGAAACCCGCCAGCGCGCAGACGTACGTCGCCGAGGCGGGAACCGGGTCCGTTCGGCATAAAAGACCAGCTAAGAGCCGGAGCCGGGCTACGGCGCCCGGCCCTCGGCTCGAACGCCTGGTCGCTGATTAACGGATCGCGGGGCGGGAACGGGTGAGGCCGGCACGGGCTCTGGGGGCTCGATAGCCAGATGCGGGAGACGGCGGTCCAGCCAGTCGGGCAGCCACTAGTTGGCGTCGCCGAACAGGTGCATCATGGCTGGCACGAGCACGGTGCGCAGGATGAACGCGTCTAGCGCGACCGCCGCTGCCAGCCCGATGCCGAACTCGGCGACGTCCCGCGAGCCCATGAACGAGAACGTCAGGAACACGCAGATCATGATCGTCGCCGCGGCGATGATGATTCGCGCGGTCTCCAGCTGCGCGGTACGCACCACGCGGTCAGCACGCCGAACGACGGGCTCGGGTCAGGGCCGCGGCGGCGCGCTCGGCGGCGGCGTCCGCGTCCCAGCCGCGTATCCGCAGTACGAGCACGGCGTTTCCCTCGGCGCTCAGGAACCCGATCGGCGCGGGCTCCGGCCAGGGATATCCGATCCGCTCCCGGCGCAGGCTCGCGAGCTGCTCACCGTTGCGGTCACCGAGCGGGTCGCCGTCGAGCGTGACCTGGCGACTTCCCCCCGGTCAGGCGCTGTCCAGTATCCAGAACTTGTCGCCGCGTTCATCCTCGAGCTCGGCCAGTTGCTCGCGGTGGATCTCACGGACCCGCGCGGGCGTGGTGGCCTCAGCCGGGTCGACCTCGACGATACGCAGGCTGGTCTTGTCCTCGTACAAGTTCTCCCCGGCCAGCCGGGCCTGCTCGTCATAGGGCCAGATGAACGCCTGACGGCTGGACACGTGATACAGGCCAGCGGGATTATCAACGTCGTAGCCGAGCGCCCGCAGATCCGAGCCGACCGCGAGCTGGTGGAAGGTGAGCTCGTCGCAGATACCCCAGTCGGCCACCGCGAGCCGGTCATCGGAGTTCCACAGCACGGCTTCCCCGACGCTGTGGTAAAAGCCGAGCACCCCGTCCTTGCCCTCGATGACAGCGGGATTGGCGCCCCAGGTGACCCGGTACACGGGATGGTCGACCATCATGTCCGGTGCCACGATCTGGTCGTACGCCCCGGCTCCTTCCAGGTGCACGTGCCGCCAGAAATTGAACAGCATCGCCCGGTGCAGCGGCTTGACCGTCTGATCAAGCAGGTTCGCGGTGGGAATCATGCAGTCGTGGACGGCTTGCTCGAACCGGTTCATCGCGGGCATCATCTAAGTCATTCCCTTCTGACACAGGGGCGCATGCCCTGAAGCTAGGGACGATGCGCGGCCATCGCTTGACTCTCCCTGCACGGATACTTGACCCTTAATGCACCAGTTAACGCAGATGTAACCAGGAATGGCTGCCCCTTAGCGCGGCGTGACCCAGCGAGGCACTCATGGCAGTCCGCTTCTCGACCGCCGAGGTGAGTCGGCGATCCCAGCTGGACTACTGGCGGGAGGTCGTCTGCGCCACGTTCTTCGCGCTCGACGTGGAACGGGGCGGGCTCGCCCGGACCGGGTTCCGCGGCGAGATCACCGCCCAGAGCCTCGGCCAGCTGCGGATCGCGACGGTCAGTTCGGAGCCGCACGCAGTCATCCGTTCGGCGGAAAAAATCCGCGGGTCTTACGACGATGACTTCGTGGTCAACCTGGCGGTTCGCGGCCGCGTCATGATGACCCAGCAGCGGTTTGACGCCGTGCTGCAGCCCGGCGACTTCGCCGTCTACGACAGCGCTCTGCCCTGCCGGATCGCCTGCCCCGATCCGTTCCGGCAGATCGTGCTGAAGATTCCGCGCGACATGTACACCGCGCATTGCCTGCTGCCGGGCGGCGGGACGGCTGCGGTGGTGCGTGGCGATCACGGCGTGGGCGCGCTGTTCGCCCCGCTGGTCCGCTCCCTGACCGCGCAGGCGGACAGCCTGCCCGCCGAGGTGGGCCAGCGGCTCGCCGCCAACGTGGTCGAGCTGCTGGCCACCGCGCTCTGCGAAGTAACCGGCGGCAGCGCGCCGCAGGCAACGCCACGGGCCGCGCACTTGCTGCGCGCCCAGCGTTACATCGCGGGCCACCTGGCCGACCAGGACCTGTCACCAACTGGAGTCGCCCAGGCGCTCCGGGTATCGGTCCGCTACCTGTACCTGCTGTTCCAGGCGGAAGGAACATCACCGGCCCGCTGGATCCTGGAACGGCGTCTTGAGCAGGCCGGCCGGCTCCTCGCTGACTCGCGGCAGGCCGACTGGACCATCACCGACATCGCGTTCAGCGTCGGCTTCAAGGACGCGTCGCATTTCACCCGCGCGTTCAAGAACACCCATGGCTGCTGCCCCCGCGAGTACCGCCGCACCGCCACCAGCTATACGAGCCTGGATCCGGCGTACGGATCATGAGAGTTCGCCGACCGCGGCCGTGACTCCGGTCGGCTCAATACTGAAGTAATCACTTGACTATTGGCCGCGGCCCGGCGGATACTCAAGCACATGGTTGACCAAATGACCGATCTGGACCGGGTCTTCCAGGCCTTGGCCGATCCGGGCCGACGGCTCATGGTCGAGCGGCTCAGCCGCGGATCCGCATCGGTGAGCGAACTCGCCAAACCGCTCGCGATGTCCCTGGCCGCGGTCCTCCAGCACGTACAGGTGCTTGAGGCCAGCGGCCTGATCCGGTCGCAGAAGGTCGGCCGCACACGGACCTGCAGCATCAACCCGGTGGCGCTGCGGTCGGCCGAGTCCTGGCTCTCCGAGCGGCGCAGCCTCTGGGAGCGCCGTCTTGACCGCCTCGGTGACTACCTGGCTGACGCATCCGACAGCCCATCGCGTGGTTCGGACCAGAACCACGGCTGGCTACCTGAGGAGAAATAATGACCGACCGTTCTGTCAGCCACGGCACCTTCGTCATCGAGCGCCACTACCCGGCTCCTCCAGCCAAGGTGTTCGGGGCCTGGGCCGATGGTGCCGTGAAGGGAATCTGGATGGGCGACCCGGACTTTAAGTCGGACGGCGGCCAGTACGAGCTGGACTTCCGGGTGGGTGGCCACGAGCGGTTCAGCGGCCTGGCCCCGGACGGGACGCCCCATCGCTACGACGCCCTGTACTACGACATCGTGCCCGGTTACCGGATCGTGTACAGCTACGAGATGTACGCCGTCGACGACCGGATGTCGGTGTCACTGGCCACCGTCGAGATCGTGCCTGACCAGGACGGGACCAAGCTCACCTACACCGAGCAGGGCGCGTTCCTGGACGGTATCGACAAGCCGGAGGCCCGCCAGGAGGGTACCGCCTGGATGCTGGACAACCTGGGCAAGTACCTCGCCTCGCAGGCCGGCCGCTGAGGGCACGGGCCGCTAAGCCTCCCGGGCTGAGGCGCCAGCGACAGCGAGCTCTCCCTCAGCGAGCTCGTGCTCGAGCCGCTGCCCCTCGATGTCCGGGTCCGGGATGTGCCGGGCGAACCACTGCGGGTGGTACCAGATCCTTGACCCGATGATCGCCATCACGGCCGGCACCAGGGTGAGCCGGACGACGAAGGCGTCAAGGAACACGCCGGCGGCGAAGCTGAAGCCGATCGCCTTGATGGTCGGATCGTTGGTGAACATGAACGCCACGAAGATGGAGAACATGATCAGCGCGGCCGCGGTGACCACCCGGGCCGACAGCCCGGTGCCTCGTCGCACGGCGCGGCGGGCGTCGCCGTTCTTGGTGTACTCCTCCTTGATCCGCGACACGACGAATACCTCGTAGTCACTGGACAGGCCGAAGATGATCGCCAGCATGATGATCGGCAGGAAGCTGATGGTCGCCGCCGGGGTGATGCCGAAGATGTGCTGGCCCCAGCCCCACTGGAACATCGCGACCTGCAAGCCGAGCGCCGCGGACATCGACAGCAGGAAGCCCAGGATCGACGTGATGGGCACCAGGATGGTCCGGAAGGCGAACGTGAGCAGGATGAACGCCAGGCCGACCACGACGGCCAGGAAGATCGGCAGGGCGGCCGACAGCTTGGCCGAGACGTCGATGTTGGACGCCGTGGTGCCGCCGACCAGGATGTGCGCGCCGGTCTGGCCTTCGATCGCGGCCCGGTCGTCGCGGATCGTGTGCACGAGGGCGGTAGTGGCCGGGTCGCTGGGTCCGGACTCCGGGATCAGCTTGATCAGCGAGATGCCGTTCTGCGTGGTGACCGGGGTCACCTTGGCCACGTCGGGCAACTTGGTGAGTGCCGTCGCGATCTGCTGAGCGTCCGCGGGGCTGCGGACGTCCTGGGCGACGATCAGCAGCGCGCCGTTGAAGCCGGCGCCGAAGCCTTCTGTGGTCAGGTCGTAGGCCTGGCGCTGGGTGTTGCCGGCGGGCTGTGAGGCGCCGCTGGGCAGGCCCAGGTGGATCTGCGTCGCGGGAATCGCGAGCACGCCGAGGAAGGCGATCCCGCCGAGGAGCATGAGCACCCGGTGGCGCACGACGAACCGGGCCCAGCCGGCGCCGGCCGGGCTGTCCGGGTCGGCGGCGCTGCGGCGGGCGACCCGCTCAGCGCGGGCGCCGAGCAGCGGCAGCCGGGTGAACGTGGCCACCTTGGGGCCGGCGAAGCCCAGCATCGCGGGCAGCAACGTCAGGGCGATCAGCAGCGCGATGGTGACGGAAGCCGCGGCGGCCAGGCCCATGACGGTCAGGACCGGGATGCCCACGACGGTCAGGCCGCACAGCGCGATGATCACGGTGAGGGCGGCGAAGACGACGGAGCTGCCGGCCGTGCCCATGGCCAGCGGCACCGACTCCTCCGGGGTCATGCCGTTGAGCAGGTTGGTCCGGTGTCTGGACAAGATGAACAGGCCGTAGTCGATGCCGCAGGACAGGCCGAGCATCAGCGCGACCGTGGTCGAGGCCGAGGCGATCGTCACCACCGACGCGACGGCGGTGATACCCATCAAGGTGGTGATCACGCCGATGATCGCACCCAGGATGGGCATGCCCGCGGCCGCGAAGGCGCCGAAGGTGATCATCAGGATCCCGAACGCGATGATCAGGCCGATCAGCTCGGGCGCCTCGGAGATGACCGTGCGCCAGCCCGGGTAGACGCTGCCGTTGTACGCGACCTGCACGCCGTCGGCCTGTACCGGCTTCATCGCGGCCTTGACGGCGGCCAGGCTGGAGTCCTTCACCGCGGTGGCCGGCGCCGACCACTGCACCTGCCCGAGCGCGATCTGGCCGCTCGGCGACACCAGGTGGCTCTGGAAGGGACTCGTGACCGCGGAGACCTGCGGAATCGACGCGAGCTTGGCCATGGCCGAGGTGATCGCCGCCTTGGCGGCCGGATCGGTGACCTTGGCGGCGCCGTGGGTGGTGGCGAAGACGATCGTGCTCTGGCCGCCGCTGAACGCCGGCAGCTTGGCCTCCAGGACGGCCGCGGCGTTCTGCGCCTCGGTGCCCGGGATGGTGAAGGTGTCGTTGGTCTTCCCGCCGCTGGCCTGGGCGAGGGCGATGGCGGCGATGGCCGCAGCCAGCCAGACCGCCAGGACCAGCCGCCGTCGCCGGAACGCGAAGTGGGCGATGCGGTACAGATAGTTCGACATGGGCGGATCTTTCGGCTCGGAAGCGGGCTCGGCTTCCGACGCTATGGCATTCGCTAGCCGTTCGTCAAGTGAATCGCTAGCCAATCGTATAGTGAAACACTTGCCAAACGTCTAGTGAACGACTTGCCGTTCAGCTAGTGACTCGCTAGCCGTCAGCTTGTATACTGCGAGACGAACGCACCTGAGGAGTCAGCTATGGTGACGCCCGTCAAGGGCATGTCCACCCGGGCCGCGCAGGCCGAGCAGACCAGGCAGCAGATCCTGGCGACCGCGCAGCGCCTGTTTACCGAGCTCGGCTACGACGCCACCTCGCTGCAGATGATCGCCGACGAGATGGGGCTGACCAAGGCCGCCGTCTACTACCATTTCCGCGCCAAGAGCGACATCTTGCATGAGGCCATGCGGCCCGGAATCCAGCGGCTCGAGGTTCTCTTGGATGAAGCGGCCACGATACGCGGACGGCGGGCCCGGATCGAGCACCTGGTCAACGGCTTCGTGGACTTCCTCGTCCAGAACCGTCACTACGCGGCGATGGCATCCACCGATCCGGCGGCCAAGCGAAACAAGCTGGACGGCGAGAAAATAACGCTGGCCCAGCGCGCTCTCACCCTGCTCTTCGGCGAAAACCCCACCGGTACCGAGCGGCTCGCCTTCGACGTCCTGTTCTTCATCCCCGAGTGCCTGCCTGACCTGGCCGACCTGACCGACGAAGAACTCCGCGAAGCCCTGCAGACGACGATATTGCGCATGTTGCGGGTCCCGTCCTGATCCCGGAGGAGCCGCGTGACCAGGCTGGCGATAGTAGTTGATGACCTGTCCGGGCCGGAGATCGCCGCGTTCCTGGCCGAGCACGTCCAGGACATGCGGGCCATCACGCCGCTGGAGAGCAAGCATGCCCTCGATCTCGACGAACTCCGCGGGCCCGGGGTCACGTTCTGGTCGGTCCTGGACGCTGGCGCGCTGGTCGGCTGCGGTGCGATCAACAGGTTGGACGACAGCCACGCCGAGGTCAAGTCCATGCGCACGGCGGCCGATCGCCGGGGCAATGGTGTCGCGTCCCGGCTGCTCGAGCATGTCCTCGCCGAGGCCAAGCGAAAAGGGTTCTCCCGGCTGAGCCTCGAGACCGGCGCGACCGAGCCCTTCCGGCCGGCCCGGCGGCTCTATGAGAAATTCGGATTCGAATACTGCGGCCCCTTCGCGGACTACCGGCCGGATCCGAACAGCGTTTTCATGACGAGGGCGTTGTAGACCGTTGTACGGGGGTATCACTTTCGGACAAGCGTTCGTCTGGCGCACGGAGGGCAACGCCGCCTTATGCCTGAGATGCGGGTCTTCTCGACCGCTGGGCTGCCCGCCGCGCGCCGGATCGAGTTGTGGGAAGGCCACAATACGGCCGCCCTGATCGGCCTGAGCTGTCATACCGCGGTCCCGGGCGCGCTGGAAGCCACCGAGGTCAACGTGCAGCTCGGCCGGATCCAGCTGGCCCGGGTGACCGGATCCCCGCACGTCGTCGAGCGGACCGCAGAGGTCATCCGGCGCAGTCCGGCCGATGCGGTCGCCGTGTACCTGACCCTGCGGGGAGATGCCTGGTTCCGGTACGGGGACGGCACCCGGGACCTGCGGCCGGGCCAGGTCCTGATCTGCGACGCGGACCGGCCGTTCGCGCGCGGGTTCGCGCGCGGCCTGGAGGAGCTGGCGATCAAGGTGCCGCGGGCGGCTTTGTTGGCGGGGACGGGCCTGACCTCGCTGCGCTCCCCGGTGGTGGCCGCCTTCGCCCTCGGGAACGATCCGTACGCCAAAGTCCTCGCCAGGCTCGTGGACCGTGCGGCCCGGGCGGATCGTCCGGTCGCGGCCGACGAGGGCACCGTGCTTGACCTGGTGGCGACGCTCGCGGCCGGCCGGAACGCCGACCGGACGGTGGCCCTGCGGGCCGCGGCGCGCTGCTTCATCGAGGACCACCTGACGGATCCGGGCCTGGGGGCGGCGCGCGTCGCGGCGGCGACCGGGATCAGCGAGCGGCACCTGTCCCGCGTTTTCGCAGCCGACGGGACCACGATCCCCCGGCACGTCCTTTCCCGCCGCCTGCAGCTCAGCTACGCGATGCTGGCCGGCCCGGCGGGGGACGCCGGAACAGGCCGGACGGTCGCCGACGTCGCGGCGCGGTGTGGCTTCACTTCGGCCACCTACTTCTCGCACGCCTTCCGTGAGCGCTTCGGCCTGCGGGCCGGCGACGTCCGCCGCGGCGGGGCGCAGCGCTAGCCGCCGGAGCTTCTCATTTCCGCCATGTTCGCCGCGCGAGCTCCGGAGATTCCGAGTGACCAGCGACAATCGGGCGCAAGACGCGCGAGGAGAGATGCTGGCCATGCCTGACTTCGATGACGGACTTGCCGAGACCGCGCTGCCGGCCGGACGAGTGGAAACCGATGTCCTGATCGTGGGATCGGGCCCCGCCGGAGGTACGGCGGCGCTGTGCCTGTCGACCCTGGGGATCGCAAACATCATGATCACCAAGTACCGGTGGACGGCCAATACGCCGCGGGCGCACATCACCAACCAGCGCGCGATGGAAATCTTCCGCGATCTCGGCATCGAGAGCCAGGTGCTGGCGGACGCCACGCCGCACGAGCTGGTCGGCGACACCGTGTTCTGCACGTCGATCGCCGGGGAGGAAATCGGCCGGATCCGCACCTGGGGCACGCATCCGTCCCGCGAGGCCGACTATCAGCTGGCCTCGCCGGCGCTGATCTGCGACATCCCGCAGACCTACCTCGAGCCGATCCTGGTCAAGAACGCGACCGTCCGCGGCACCCAGGCCCGGTTCTCCACCGAGTACCTGTCGCACGAGCAAGATGCGGACGGGGTCGACGTGCGCGTGCGTGACCGGCTGACCGGCGCCATCTACACCATCCGGGCCAAGTACCTCATCGGCGCCGACGGCGCCCGCTCGATGGTCGCCTCCGACATCGGCCTGCCGATGGAAGGGCAGATGGACATCGCCGGCTCGATGAACATCACCTTCAAGGCCGACATCTCGGCCTACGTGGGACATCGCCCCTCGGTGCTCTACTGGGTGATCCAGCCCGGGTCGAACGTCGGCGGGATCGGCGCCGGCCTGGTCCGCATGATCAGGCCGTGGGACGAGTGGCTCATCGTCTGGGGCTACGACATCAGCGAGCCCCCGCCGGTGGTCGACGAGCAGACCGCTACGCAGATCGTCCGCAGCCTGCTCGGCCTGCCCCGGCTCGAGGTCGAGATCACCGGTACCTCGCTGTGGGGCAACAACGAGATGTACGCCACGCACCTGCAGTCGGGCCGGGTGTTCTGCGCCGGCGACGCGATCCACCGTCATCCGCCGAGCAACGGGCTCGGGTCCAACACCTCCGTGCAGGACTCCTACAACCTGTCCTGGAAGCTCGCGGCGGTACTGCGCGGGCAGGCCGCCGCCTCGCTGCTCGACACCTACTCGGCCGAGCGTGCTCCGGTGGCCCGCCAGATCGTGCTGCGGGCCAACCAGTCGAGCCGCGAGTTCGTCCAGTTCTTCGAGGCGCTCGGGATGACCGAGGCGAAGACGGAAACGGAGATGATCGAGCAGATCGAGGAACGCAAGGCCAATACGCCCCGGGGCGCGGCCAAGCGGGCGGCCCTGGTCAAGGCGATGGAGCTCAAGAACTACGAATTCAATGCGCACGGCGTCGAGCTCGGGCAGTTCTACGAATCCACTGCGATCGTTCCCGACGGGTCCGCGCGTCCCGAGCCGGACCGCGACCCCGAGCTCTACTACCAGCCGTCGACCGTCCCCGGGTCGAGACTCCCGCACGTCTGGGTGGGCGACAACACGCGCAAGCTCTCCACCCTCGACCTGGCCCCGTTCACCAGGTTCACGCTGATTACCGGGATCGCCGGCCAGGCGTGGGCCGGTGCCGCCGGGAAGGTCGCGCAGGACCTCGGCGTCCCGCTCGGGGCCGTGGTCATCGGCCCCGGGCGCGAGGTCACCGACATCTACTACGACTGGGCCCGGATCCGCGAGGTCGCGGAGGAGGGCGCGATCCTGGTGCGCCCAGACAAGCACATCGGCTGGCGCTCGATGGGTCTGCCGGAGGATCCCGAGCGTGATCTGCGTGAGGCGATGTCGTCGTTGCTCGACCGGGAAACCAGGTTACGTCTGGGTGAACGAGGTCGCCAGGCATGCTGACTTCACCCAGCAGAAGAACATCCACATCCGCTATCACCCGAGTTCGGGCTGACAACAATCACGCGGATTCGAGGATCTCCACCGGGTCCCCGGCCCGGATCGTACCGGGGCCGTCGGGGATCATATTCTGGCCGAAGACAAGCTCCTGCCCGAACCTGCGTCGCCGGCCCAGCATCTTGAGCGGCTGCCGACCGCGTTCGCCGGTGATCTGGTCGGTGGTGGTGACGACGCACCGCCCGCAGGGCTTGACGATGCGGAACTCGACGGCGCCGATGCGGATGCGGCGCCAGTGGTCCTCGGCCCAGGGCGGGCCTCCGGTCACCACCACGCTGGGCCGGAATCGGGTCATCGGGACCGGCTGTCCGCCGTCTTCTCTGAGCCAGCGGCCGAGTTCGTCGAGCGAGCCGGTGCTGGTGAGCAGCAGGGGGTACCCGTCGGCGAAGCTGACGACATCCCCGTCCCGCCCGTACTCGGGATCGACTGGCCGCCGGGTCGGATCATCCAGGTAGACCAGGCGCACCGGGCAGCGGAGATAAGCCGAGAACCACCCGTCACCCGCTGGTCCCGCGGCGGCCGCCAGCACGGTGGAGCCCCAGACGGTCACCTTCAGCAGCTGCGCTCCCCTAGCGGGCGCGGCGATCTGGCGGCCGGGGCACCCGGCCGCCGAGACGTTGATCGTCCCCGGGCCGTAGGTGACCACCACCCGGGCCAGCGAGGGCTCTTCGCGCTGGCTCACGAACCGGCCGTCCTCGTCGACCAGGAGCCACCGGCGGTCGCCCGCCAGGCCCCACGGCTCGACGACGGACTCCTCCAGGTCGACGGCGCGGGCCGCCTTCATCGGGTAGATGTGGATCGAGGCGAGGCGGACTCCCCCGGCGGCGTCGGGACGGCTCACCTTCGGCTCCTCATCCGTTCATGCTAGACCGGTGTGTGCCGGTACCAAATTCGGACAAACGTTCGCCTGGCGCACAGAGGCAACGCGTGTGGCGCCTGCTAGCGGGCCGTGACCTCGGTGCGGAGCAGGTTTAGCTTCTCGAACACGGGGGCGTCGGAGAAGGAAAACAGGTCCAGCTGGCTGGCGGCCGCCAGGGAGAACTCGGTCCAGGCCGGGACGGCGATGACGTCACCGCGTTCCAGCGGGTGCTCGGTGTCGTCCAGCCGGACCATGCCGGCGCCGTCGAAGACCTGCCAGACCGAGGACGCCGAGGTGCGCGACCGCTGCGTGGCCGCGCCCGCGCGGAGCCGGTGAAACTCGGTGCGCATGGTGGTCAACGCGTCACCGCCGCTGGTCGGGTTGGTGTACCTGATGGCGGCGTGGCCCGGCTCGAGCACCCCGGGGATGCCCTCGGCCTCGAGCTCTAGCTGGGCCGTCAGCGCCGCGTCGGTGTGCGCCCAGCGGTAGGCGACCAGTGGCGAGGCCGGGCGTGTCCCGGCCAGCGCGACCGGCGTGAGCCCGGGCAGGCCCCACAGACGTTCGGAATTACTCCGTTGCGGGGTGGCCCGGGTCCGCACCTGGTCCGGGCCGAACTCGAAGAATCCCTGGTCGGTCTCGGCGACCAGCGGGATGTCCAGCCCGTCCAGCCAGGCCATCGGCGTGTCGGAGACGTTCTGGTGGCCGTGGAACGCCCAGCCGGGCGTCAGCAGCAGGTCGCCCCGGCGCATCGCGACCGGGTCGCCATCCACCACCGTCCAGACCCCCTCGCCCTGCAGGACGAACCGGAACGCCGACTGGCTGTGCCGGTGTTCAGGGGCCTCCTCGCGGGGAGCCAGGTACTGAATGGCCGCCCACAGGGTCGGCGTGGTGTACGGGTCGCCGGGCAGGCCCGGGTTGCCGAGGCTGATGGCACGGCGCTCGCCGCCGCGGCCCACCGGGACGAGTTCCGCACTGCGCGCGGCCAGCGGCAGCAGGTCCGACCAGCGCCATAGATGCGGCACCGCCCGGGGCTGCGGGTGGAAGGGCATCAGGCCCTCGCGGGTCAGCCACAGCGGGGTCATCCCGGCGGCCTCGAAGTCGCGGTACAGTTCGGCCAGCCTGGCCTGGTGCTCGGCACTGTCGAAGCCAGCACTGTCGGAGCCAGCACTGTCGGAGCCAGCACTGTCGGAGCCGGGCGCGGGGCGGGCGTCGGTATCGGTCATGTTCGGGCTCCTTCCGAGGCGAGCATGTCGCGCAGCGCCTTCTTGTCCAGCTTGCCCACCTTGGTGACGGGCAACTCGGCGACGACCTCGAGCCGTTCTGGCCACTTAAACCTGGCTACCCCGGCCGCGGCCATGCCATCCCTGATCGTGTCCAGGGTCGGGGCGCCGGCCCTGGGGGCCGGCACGACGAAGACGCAGATCCGCTCGCCGAGTTCGGCATCGGGCGCGGCCACGGCGGCCACCTGGGCGATCCCGGGCATCCGGTAGACGAGGTTCTCCACCTCCTCGGCCGAGATCTTCTCCCCGCCCCGGTTGATCATGTCCTTGTCCCGGCCCTCGACCACCAGGTTGCCGTCCGGCCGACGGCGCACCACGTCGCCGCTGGCGTACCAGCCGTCCGGGGTGAAGGCGCGCGCGTTCTGCTCCGGTGCCAGGTAGTAGCCGCGCGGCGTGTAAGGACCGCGGGTCAGCAGCGCGCCAGGCTCGCCGTCGGGCCGGTCGTTCCCGCCGTCGTCCACGATGCGCACCTCGTCGCCCGGGCTCAGCGGCCGGCCTTGCGTACCGCAGATCACCTCGACGGTATCGTCCAGCCGGGTGTAGTTCAGGAGCCCTTCGGCCATGCCGAAGACCTGCTGGAGCGTCGCGCCGAGGACCGGCCGGACCCGCTGGGCCAGTTCATCGGCGAGCCGGGCGCCGCCTACCTGCAGGACGCGCAGCGTGCGCAGCTGCCTGGCCCCGTGCTCCTCGGCGTGGGCCAGCCAGCGCTGGGCCACCGCGGGCACGACGGCGGTGATGGTGACCCCTTCCTGCTCGATCGTGGCGAACACGGTCTGCGGCTGCGGTGAGGCGAGCATGACCACCCGCCCGCCGGACAGCAGGGCGCCGAGGATGCCGGGGCAGGCGAGCGGGAAGTTGTGCGAGGCGGGCAGGGTGGCCAGGTATACCGTGCCCTCGCCGAGACTGCACAGCGCGGCGGAGGCGCGCGCGTTGTAGGAATAGTCGTTGTGGGTGCGGGCGATCAGCTTCGGCAGCCCGGTGGTCCCGCCGGAGAGCAGGAACACCGCCACGTCGCGGGCGTCCGGCTGGTCGGCGTCCCAGCGCGCCCGCCCCGCAGAGTCCGCGGCTTGGGCG
>JBAUAY010000780.1:0-3242 GCA_049676235.1 Streptosporangiaceae bacterium | reverse complement strand
GGCCGTCCCGGCCCCTGGCCGCGGCGCGCCCGCGGCCCGGACCACAGCGCAGGCGGCAGGTCGAGGTGGGCGGCAATGCCGTGCGCGGCCGTCTCGTAGTTCACCCGCCAGCCGCGGAAGTGCATCCAGGCCTCCTCAGGCGCCCGCTCGAACGTCCAGCCTGCCTCGGCCAGATGCTGGATCGCCTCGTCGAAATCGGCCTGGGTCAGCACCAGCGGATCATCGGGGTGCGGGTCGTCGCTCACCTCGATGCCCAGGCTGCCCGCGATCGCGCGCATGGTGATGTACCCCACCCGCAGCAGCGGCCTGATCTCCGCGGGCGCCGACTCCGGGTTCAGCGACAGGTGCAGCGCGGCGGCGTCGAGCACCGCCAGCAGGGCGAGCGGCCAGGCCTGTTCGGGGTACCGGGACCTGAAGTAGATCAGCGTGCGGTAGGTGGTATGGCTCTCGGAGATGTCGGCGGCCCACTCGGTCCACCGCTCGTATAGCCGGGGCAGGTAGGAGGTGTTCCTGATCAGCTGCTGCCGGGCCAGCAGCTCGGGGCCCCACGGTGGCTTGCCTGACAGCGCCTCCAGCATGATGACCAGCGTCTCCCGCCGGTTGTAGGCCGCGTACAGGGTCGGCATGTAGCCGATCATCAGGGCGATCACGCCGAGGCCGCTGATGGCGGCGGCGAACACGATGGCGTACGGCTCCGCGCCGGCCGGCGTAGCGAACCCCAAGGTGAACAGCGACGAGCCGGACAGCCGCAGCGCCCGGTCCACGCTGTTGTTGGTAAACGGCAGCAGCAGCAGCGCGTAGGCAAAGTACAGGCTGACAATCCAGCAGACCAGCAGCACGAACAGGTAGGTCGGGGCGGTGCTGGCCATGATCCGCTCGCGCCGGTACACGTCGTCGATGTTCTTGGTCACGAGCCGGTAGACCGCCCGCACCGAAAACGAGACCGCGGTGCCGATGACCGAACTGAGGTTGCGCGGGATCAGCAGCGTCTTGATGACACTGGATCCAGTGAGCAGCAACAGCGTCATACCGACGACGAAACCGAGCCACGCCAAGGCCTGCATCCAGCTCCCCTGGGATTTCCTGGACTATCGCCTATGCAGCTTATTACGGAGCGCTGGTTATTACGGAGCGCTGGGCAGGCGCAGGCCCAGCTTGCGCTCGCAGGCCCGCCGCATCCGGTTGCTGACCAGCGGGCTCAGCTGCGGCCAGTCCTCGCACAGCCGCTGCGCGTTGAGGAAGCGGGCCACGTCGTTCCGGCGCCCCTGGCTGATCACGATGCTGTACAGCAGGAGCCTGGGCTTCTGCTTGGCGACATCGAACTCCCGGAGCTGGTGCCAGGTCAGGTGCACCGGCAGCACGACGGTTCCCTGCCAGGGGCCGTGCAGGTCGTCGAGCCGGTCAGGCAGCCGCTTGGCGTATGCGGTGAAGCCCGTGCGCAGACCCATGCAGGAATTATCTACCGTCAGCGCTACCCTCGTGGCATGGAAAACGCGGGCCCGGCGGATATCTCCGCCCCAGCGGACGCCTCGGCCACGGGGGGTCCCGCCGCCGTGGGGGATGCCGCCCCTGAGGCGCCGGCCGAGCTCTCGGGTCCCGTGTGGCACTTCCTCATCAGGCCCCGCTGGCTGGGCTGGCACGTGCTCATGGTGGTCTGCTTCTGGGGCATGCTCTGGCTGGGCGACTGGCAGTTCCACCGTGCGCTGGGCGGCAACGGGCTGAGCTGGGCGTACACGTTCGAGTGGCCACTGTTCGCGGTCTTCGCCGTGGTCTTCTGGGTCAAGACGATCAGGGACGAGTTCCGGATAAGGCGGGGCGAGATGCCCGATCCCAGGGCGGTCGCCGCCGAGGACCTGCCCGCCGGGGTCGCCAGCGCGGTCCAGGCGGTCGGGGCCGTCCAGGCCGCCGGCGCATCCGGTGAGAATGAGGACGAGGAGCTCAGCGCGTACAACGCTTACCTGGCGCGGCTCAACGCAGAGGTCAAGCACCACGGCCGGTGGCACGGTCTGCGATAGGAGATGACAAGCGTGAAAACAGCGGTGCTTCGGTACCGGGTAATGGCCTACGTGACCGGCGTGGTGCTGGTGATCTTGTGCTTCGTCGGTATCCCGCTGCAGGTGGCGGGCTATCCAGCCGTAGCCAACGATGTCGGCGTGTTGCACGGCATCTTGTACATCATCTACCTGGTCTTTGCCTGGATGCTGTCCCGCAGGCTCCAGCTGGCGACCAAGCCGACCGTGATCATGCTGCTGGCCGGCACCATCCCGATCATGACGTTCGTCGTCGAGCGGTGGGTCACCCGCCGGTTCATCAACCCCGCGCTCGCCGGCCAGGCCCAGCCGACCGTGCCGGTGCGCTGAGCGTCCTGCCCGCCTTGACTGAGCACTACTTCTCGCCGCGGCCCCGGGCCCCGCATCGCCCCGGCCAGGTACGGGTGATCCTCCCCGATGTCTACCTGGAGCTCGCCACCGACGCCGGGGTATTCTCCCCCGGCCGGCTCGACCCGGGCACCCGCCTGCTGCTCGAAGAGTCCCCGCCGCCGCCCGCCTCCGGCGACCTGCTCGACCTGGGCTGCGGCTACGGCCCGGTCGCCTGCGTGCTGGCCAAGCGGTCGCCCGGCACCACGGTGTGGGCGGTCGACGTCAACGAGCGGGCCCTCGAGCTGTGCGCGCGGAACGCGCGTGCCGCCGGCCTGGAGAACGTGCGCTGCGTCACCGCCGGCGATGCGTCGCTGCCGCCGCGGTTCGCCGCGATCTGGTCCAATCCGCCGGTCCGGATCGGCAAGGACGCGCTGCACGCGCTGCTCGGCCAGTGGCTCGCCCGGCTCGCTCCCGGCCGCCCCGCCGCCTCCGCCTACCTGGTCGTGGGGCGAAACCTCGGCGCCGACTCGCTGCACCGCTGGCTGGCCGGCCAGGGCTGGCCCGTGACGCGACTCGCCGCACGGAGCGGCTACCGCCTGCTCCAAGTGGATTTTCAGGCCGAACGGGCCGAGGTGACCCGCCCGTGAACCCGCTCGTGCCCTCCGGCGCCGGCGCGCCCCGGCAACTGCGCCCCACCGAGGTCAAGCGGCTCAACCGCGAGTGGCGCCGGGCCAGCGATGCGCGGCTGGCCCTGCTGCTCGACTCGGTGGCCCAGCCGTTCAACGTGGGCTCGATCGTCCGCTCGGCCGCCGCGTTCGGGGCCGAGCACCTGTGGCTGTGCGGCCACACGGCCCCGCTCGGCCATCCGGGCGTGGGCAAGAC
>JBAUAY010000779.1:0-1666 GCA_049676235.1 Streptosporangiaceae bacterium | reverse complement strand
GCCGGGTCCGGCTGGCCAACGGGCGCGAGATGAGCGCGCTGGACATCCAGTACGAGTACCTGACCCGCGCGCGGGACTTCACCAACAAGAACGGGCTGGACGCGGTGAGCGAGCGGGTGCTGGAGATGTGGGAGCGGGCGCTCAGCGCGATCGAGACCGGGAACCTGGACAAGATCGCGCGGGAGATCGACTGGGTCACCAAATACCAGCTGATCGAGCGGTACCGGGCCCGGCATGACCTGCCGTTGTCCTCGCCGCGGGTGGCCCAGCTGGACCTGGCCTACCACGACGTGCACCGCGGCCGGGGCCTGTACTACCTGCTGCAGCGGGCCGGGGCGGTGGAGCGGGCCGCCCGTGACATCGACATTTTCGAAGCCAAGTCGGTCCCGCCGCAGACGACCCGCGCGAAGCTGCGCGGCGAGTTCATCCGCCGGGCCCAGGAGAAGCGGCGGGACTTCACCGTCGACTGGGTGCACCTCAAGCTCAACGACCAGGCCCAGCGGACCGTGCTGTGCAAGGACCCGTTCCGTTCGGTGGACGAGCGGGTCGAGAAGCTGATCGCGGGCATGTAGCCTGGGTAACCGCAGGGCCTGAGAGTTCGCTGTAAGTCACCTGAAGGCGGGACCGGGCCGCTCGGTCGTGCCAGTAGGCTGGCGAAGCTGACATCGACCACTATTGAGGTTTTCATGCGACGCTTCCTAGCGCTCATCGCTATTCCCCTGCTCGCCTGCGTGGTCCTCGCGGGCTGCAGCTCGTCGAAGTCGAGCGCATCTTCATCGTCTTCATCGTCGCCTTCGTCCTCGTCCTCGAATTCGGCCGTCACGGCGACGGGGGCCTTCGGCAAGGCGCCGACAGTGGACATCCCGAAGGCCAAGGCGGGCAACAATCTCGCGGTCAAGACGCTCATTCAGGGCACCGGCGCCACGCTGACCAAGAGCGACGCCATGGCCGCGAACTTCGTCCTGTACTTCTGGGACGGGACGAGCTCCTCGCTGAAGGCCAACACCTTCACGAGCAACCCGACGGTGATCGGTGGCACGATGCTGCCAGGCCTGGAGTCCGCACTGATCGGCCAGAAGGTCGGCAGCCGCGTTCTGGCGGTCATCCCGCCCGCGCAAGGCTACGGCACGTCGGGCAACTCCCAGCTCGGCATCACCGGCACCACCACGCTGGTGTTCGTCATCGACGTGCTTAAGGCGTACTCCAACACCGCGGGCGCGACCGGCACGCAGGTGTCCAACGGCGGCGGCACCCTGCCCACCGTCACCGCTAAGGCGGGCAGCGCGCCTACGATGACCTTCCCGTCCTCCTCGCCGCCCAGTGGCCTGGTGACCAAGACGCTGATCAAGGGCAACGGCCCGGCGGTCGTCAAGGGCGAGTTCGTGATCGCGCAGTATGTCGGCTACATCTGGCGGACCAAGAAGGTCTTCGGCTCCTCCTGGTCGTCGGGCTCGCCGTTCGGCTTCGTCATCGGCGCGTCGCCCGAGCAGGTCATTCCCGGCTGGGACAAGGCCCTGGTCGGCCAGACCGTCGGCAGCCGGGTGCTGATCTCCATCCCGCCGGCTGACGGTTACGGCAGCGCCGGCCAGTCCCAGGCGGGCATCACGGGCAAGGACACCCTGGTGTTCGTGGTCGACATCATCGACGCCCTCAAGCAGGGCTGAAC
>JBAUAY010000778.1:0-4274 GCA_049676235.1 Streptosporangiaceae bacterium | reverse complement strand
CGCACAGGGCGTAGAGCGCGACCACGTCCACGGCGATGATGACCAGCGCCCAGAACGGGTAGGCCGGGATGAAGAACATCATGTCGATGGCGTTGAGCCCGACCACGGCCACCGCGAACCAGCGGGCCAGCTGGTTGCCCGTCACGATGCCGCCCGCCGCGACCAGCTGCAGGGCGCCGATGATGAGGGTGATCCAGCCCCAGGTGCGCAGGTTGGCGAACACGTAGTGCGCGTTGGCGGTGAAGACGTGCGAGTTGGCGATCGCGGAGATGCCCTCGATGAGGTTGAAGAAACCGACGACGAGCAGCAGGACGGCCGCGAAGAAGATCAGCCCACCGCCCTGGCGGGCCCCGCGGTGCCCCGCCGCCCTGGATGTGTTGGTTGTTGCCGATGTCACGTTGGCCTCCCATGCCAGAATCGGCCCATACCAGGATCGCCGGAGCCTTCGCCGGGACTGCCTGGCTGCTTGGGCCCGATCCTGTTGGAACCGTCTGGGCACGTCATACTCTTCTGAGGGTGATTCCCGAGAGCTTCCGGGGACCTTGGCGGTTACGGCAGCGTTGCCCGTCGCATGCGGGCCTTACGGCAAGCGCCGGGCCGTGTCGCGTTGAAGACGTGGGCTCGCAGGTCCTAGCTGATCCGGCACACCTTGGGCTGGCCGCAGGTGTGGCTGGCAGTCAGCTCAGCCGGATCAGGCCGCTGATGGCCAGGTAGGCGCCCAGGAGCAGGGCGATGGTGGCCATGAGCTGCAGGGCGTGGCTCAGCAGCCATTCCTGGGTGTGCTTAAGCAGCGCCTTGGTGGCCTCTGGCCTTATTTCCAGGAACGCGAACGGGATGAGGATCAGCAAGAAGTCGATGATGACGAAGACGACGACGGCGAGCACCTGGGTCGCGGTGGAGGATTTCCCGGTGACCAGGATGTGCAGGGCGGTGAGGTAGCTGGCGCCTGGGATGCCGATCAGCGCGCCGACCAGCATGGCCAGCCCGAGCCGGGGCTCGCTGAGCGCCCGCTGTGCCCAGCTGTCCTTCTTCTCCGGCGTGCCTGGCTGCTGGTCCCCGGCCGGGACTGGTGCCTTGCGGCGACCGTGCAGGCGGCCCGTGGCGAGCAGCGCGCCTGCGGCGAGCAGGAACAGGCCGAGGGCCAGGTCGACGCCCGCGCTCACCGTGCCCTGAGCCTTGATCGCGTCGGCGTGGAAGGCGAGCACGTCCAGCAGGCCGATCGTCAGGGCCACGGTCATGCCGCCAAGCAGCAGGCACAAGAACATCGCCCGCGGCCGCCGGTTCTCAATCAGCAGCAGATCCAGGGCCAGCAGCTTCGGGTTCAGCGCCGAGAGAAACGCCAGCCCGATGAACTCGGCGTTCATCGTCAGTTAGCCAGCATCCGTCATCATCCCCTGCTGGTGGTAAGTGGCCGGATGACGGCGGAGAACCGCCGTCCAGCCGTCCCCGGGTTGATCGCGGTTCGCCATACCGGCCTCCTTAGCGCTGGCTTCGCTGGGCACTTCCCGAGGCTGCGTCACTCGCGGCCTGCCGTGAGAGCTCGATCGAGGCGATGATGGCCTGACTGGGAATCCGCCCGTTGGCAATCAGTTGGCCGCCCGAACGCCGCGCCGCTGATGCGAAAGGCGCGGCCCACAGGTTCTCCCAGATGAGCATCCCGGCAGTGCGTCCCGGCTCCATCGCAGCGGCGAGGCGGTCAACGTCGTCCGCGGCCAGCAGTTCCCCCAGCTCGGCCTTGATCACGTGCAGCTCTCCGAGTTCCCCGACGTCGGGCAGCTCTGTCGCCTCGACCGTCCCGGCCGCGTCCTTGGTGAGGATCAGCACGTCGATCACGCGGATAGCGCCGGAGTCGGCCAGCGCTCGCAGCTCTACCGCCATCTCACCGGTGAAGCTGCTCGCTGCCGCCGGGAACTCGACGACGACGTAGCCGACGGGACTTAGCTGATCCAGGGGTACCTCGGTCATCATTCCGTTCGATGGCCCAGGCTGAACCGGTTGGCGCTTGGGAGTGTCGTCGCGGATGTCGGCTGACGGTACCACGACGCTTATGTCGATCAGGTCGAGGCCGAAGCTGGCGATCCGCTGTATTAGTCCGTGGAGGGCACCTTGATCTGCGAGCTCGAGACGGAGCGTGGTTGTGCCGGGGCCCACGCGGACCTCACAGTCGTCAAATTCCGCCAGGAGGATGGCACCCGCCTCGCCGGCGAAAGTGATCTCGTATGTTCGTGATGGCACTAGTTTGGCGCCTCGCAGCCTGCTCTCAATCACACGTGGTCCGAGTATGTATCGTGAGAGCGGCTGCGTCCTAACCCTTCGAGGGTGACCAGCTGTCTACGGCCATCGGAACGACGTCGAGAAGTCGGAACCGATGTGCAGTCACCGAGCACTGCGAGGCAACGCGCTTCCCGTGGGCGGATCTTGCTTAACCACGTATTACGCTGCGAGAATGAGCCTGCTTGTGCTGCTCCGGACCCCGGCGGTTATAAGAACTACTGGCCTGGGGTGTGAATGAGCCGCGAAGACCGGCGGGTGGCGGACGGCGGCCGATCAGCCGAGCTCTTGGGGCCTGTCCCCGAAGGGTCGGAATTGCGATATGACCACGACTCAGGGCAGAGCCCTGAGATCGAGGATCCCAGGGTATTCGCCCCCGTAGCTTCCGCGCCGGTCGTGGGCGGGATGGCGATCGACGCCGTGGCGCAGCGCGAGACAACAGGGCGGGGCGCGCCGCACAATGCGCGGTTCGCGCTGACGAAGTTCCGTCCCACGACGCTGCCCGCAACGCTGCTCAGCAGGTCGGCGCTGCTTGGGCGGCTTGAGGCGGGAGCAAGCAAGCGTCTGACGGTGGTGGTGGGATCGGCTGGTGCCGGCAAGAGCGTGCTGTTGTCGAGCTGGGCGGCCGCGCGAGATGGCGGGGTGACGTCCTGGCTTTCGTGCGATGAGGCCGACGCGGACCCGGTCCGTTTCTGGGCCGGGTTCATCGAGGCCCCCCGGGCGGTGGCGCCGGGATTCGGCGCCGATGCGGCTGAGCTGCTCGCGATGGACGGCGTGATGTCCGCCGACGTGACCGCCTCGATCGCGAACGATGCCGCGAGGCTGCCTGCCGGGTCGGTGATCGTTGTCGACGACTTCCACGCGGCGGCTGCGGCGGCCAGGAGCATGACCGATCTAGTGGAGCGCTGGCCAGCCAGGACCGCGCAGCTGGTGCTAGCAGGCCGCGCCGACCCGCCCGTGCGGCTGCATCGGCTGCGGCTTTCGGGTGAGCTGTGCGAACTTCGTGACAGCGACCTGTATCTCTCGCTGTCGGAGAGCGGCGCCCTGCTCGAGAACTTCGGTGTCCGGGTCGCCCCTGGCGAGCTCGCACTCTTGCACGGGCGAAGTGAGGGGTGGGTCGCGGCGCTGCAGATGGCCGCGCTGACGCTCCAGGCGGCCAAGGACCCGGCTCAGATGGCGCGTGCGCTGGATGTCCGCAGCCATGCGATAGCCGAGTACTTCATCGGAGAAGTTCTCGAGCAGCAGCCACCTGAGGTGGCGGCCTTCATGCTGGAGACTTCTGTCCTGGACGAGCTGACTGCTGACGCCTGCGCGGCGGTGACCGGCAGGCAGGACGCGGCGGCGCTGCTGCGCAGCATCGAGGCGGCCAACCTGTTCATCGTGGCGCTCGATGATGACCGGACGAGATACCGGTATCACCATCTGGTGCACCAGGTGCTGCGCACGCAGCTGCGTGCCACAGATCGCAGGCGGGAGCTCACGCTGCAGCTCCGGGTCGCCGAGTGGCTGGAGTCCACGGGCGACACACGGAGAGCGACCCGCCATTTCCTCGCGGCCGGGCAGGCTGACCGGGCCCTGGGCTTGCTGCACGAGCGGGTGGCGGCCGACTTGCTGCATGATCCGGCCGCGCCGACGGCGCTGGACCTCAGCAAGGTCGACCCGACGCTGCTGACGGACGTTCCCGAACGACTGCTGGCCCTCGCCGCCGACCTACTGCTGTGGGGTGACCGGGTTCGCGGTGGTCAGTACCTGGACCTGCTGGAACGCACCCACCCGGCGATCCCGCCGGACTCGCGGTTGGCGTCCCGGCTCACGGTGATGCGATCGCTGCACTGCACGCTCGCCGGCGAGGCGGCCGAGGCGGTGCGCTATGCCCTCGCGGCGCGGGCCATCGAAGAACGGACCCTGCTCGGGGATGAGTGGGGTTTCGGCGTGCCGCTGCTCCTGCTGCGTGCCTACACATGGCTGGAGGACTTCGAGGCCGTCGACCGCGAGGCGGCCGC
>JBAUAY010000777.1:0-1738 GCA_049676235.1 Streptosporangiaceae bacterium | reverse complement strand
CAAGCCGATACTGAGTTCCTCGCCCGTGAACTCGCCGCCGTCCGCCTCGCGCTGGCCGACATGGTAACCACGCAGGACCTCGAGGACTCGCTGTCCCGGCTGGCCAAGCTGATCGCAGACCAGCCGCTCCCGAGCGGGGGCGGCCCGCTCACGCCGTCCGACAGGGAGTTACCGCGCCCGGCGATCAGGTAATCCGCCAGCGGCGACCGTCGTGATGGCGAGGGCCGGATTCGCTTCCCTCTATGGCACGAGGTGGGCCCTGTGATCACCACCACCGGCGCCGACGTGATGGACAAGATATTCATTTAGCCGGGTACTCCGCATGCAGTGTATAACCGTATCGGTACGCTCGGTTATGAATGTTTTTGGCACAAATTGGCCGTTTTTGCCCTGCTTACGTTGATGATTGAACTTAGGTGTGTTTATCCTCACTGAGTGGCTAGCTGATTTACCGTCAGAGGAGAAAGCTTCATGAGACCCAAACGTACCCTTACCCAGCGTAGGCAGGAGGTGACCGTCACGGGTCTCACCGGCTAGCCAAGGCGGTCCCGGCCAGGTGTTCACAGCACGCGGCCGGGACCTTATGTCGGACAACCTTAGGAGGAATCCCGACATGTTCATTATCCCTGTCGCCGGCATGGCCAAGGCCATGATGGTGGTCACGATTTCGCTGCACCCCGGAGCGCACCAGGGCCCCGCCAGCTACACCGTCCAGCAGGGCGATACGCTGTCTGTAATCGCGGCCCACGCCTACGGCAACGCGGCTGACTGGCCCGCCGTGTGGTGGGCCAACCGTCACCAGGTGCCCAACCCGAACGTGATCGCCGCGGGTCAGCGGCTGCGGCTTCCGGCCAGCGGCCAGGTACCGACGTGGATGGCCCGCGCCGCGCAGGCCGCCGTCTCGTCGGCCCCGACGGTGAGCGTCTCGCGGGCGGATCCGCCCGCTGCCAAGCCGGTCTCTACCGCGGCCCCGGCCTCCTCGGACGGGGTTAACTGGTCGGCCATCGCAGCGTGTGAATCCGGCGGGAACTGGAGCGCCAACACCGGCAACGGCTTCTACGGCGGGCTCCAGTTCAGCGAGCAGACCTGGCTTGGCTACGGTGGCGGCCAGTACGCCTCGTCGGCCAACCTGGCTACGGCGGCCCAGCAGATTGCCGTGGCCGAGCGGGTGCTGGCCGGCCAGGGCATCGGTGCCTGGCCTGTATGCGGGGCAGACGGCTAAGACCAATCTCGCGTCACCTGCCTGTACCAGGTACCAATCACCCGGGCAGGCAGGTGACGCCGTTCCGGCTACCGGCATGACCTCCGCCCGCCGGAGCGGGCCGCGCGTCATGCGCGGCAGGCGATCCCGTCGAGGACGGTGCTGAGCCCGAACCGGAACTGATCATCGGCGAAGTCGGCCGGCGGGGCGGCCGCGTGCTGGGTCATGGCGGCGGTCAGCCGGGGGAAGCGTTCGGGGTCGGCCAGCCGCAGTAGCATCCGGGCGTACTGCGTGCCCGGATTGTCGCCGGGCCGGACGCCGCGGGCGAGCCCGGTCGCGAGCTGTGTCTGGCCCCGGACATAGACATTGACCAGCAGCAGCGCCGACAGTTTCTCGGTTTCGGCCAGGCCGGTCGGCTGCAGGGCCTCGAGCCCGCGCTCGGTCCACTGGATCTGGTTCGGGAGCGCGGGCGGATCCGGCAGGGACACGCCCAGCACCCAGGGGTGGGCTTCGAGCCTGGAGCGCGCGGCGTAGGCC
>JBAUAY010000776.1:0-1693 GCA_049676235.1 Streptosporangiaceae bacterium | reverse complement strand
CGGTCTTTGCGGCCCTTGCCGTGGCAGCGGACGTGCGGGCCGGGGCCGAGGTGAACATCGCCGGCGGTCAGGCCGGTGAGCTCGGAGACGCGCAGCCCGGTCTGGACCGCGACTAGCAGGAGCGCGCGGTCGCGGCGGGCGAGCCAGCTGTCCTGGCCGGGTGCGGCCAGCAGCGCGTCGATCTCGGCGGCGTCCAGGAAGCTTACGATGGCGCGGTCGCTGCGCTTGGGCGGGATGGCCAGGACCCGGCTGATCACCGCGGCGTGCTCGGGGGCGTGCAGCGCCGCGTAGCGGAACAGGGAGCGGATCGCGGCCAACCGGGCGTTGCGGGTGGTGACGGTGTTGGCCCGGCCGGTCTCCAGGTGGGTCAGGAACGCGGTGATCAGCGGGGCGTCCAGGTCGGCGATGTCCAGCTGGCAGGGCTGCTTGCGCACCTGCCCGGAGGTGAAGGCCAGCAGCAGGCGGCAGGTGTCCCGGTAGGCGGCGATGGTGTGCGGGCTGGCCTGCCGCTGCCGGATGAGCTTGTCGGTGAAGAATCCTTCCAGGATGGGGGCGAGCGGGCTCATGACCGCTCCCCGGACGGGAATGCCTGCTCCAGGCGGCCCGCGGCCAGCGCGAGCAGCTCGGGGACCGCTTGCAGGTACCAGTAGGTCGACTTGGGGTCGACGTGGCCGAGCCAGGTGGACAGCAGCGGCAGCCGGGCTTGCACGTCGCCGCCGTCACGGTAGAAGTCCAGCAGGCTGGCGACCGTAAAGGAATGCCTGAGGTCATGAATCCTGGGGCGGCGCCGGCCGGGCGGGGCCTGGATTCCCGCGTCGTCGAGCAGAACGGCGAAGGTATGGGTGAGGTTGTGCTTGTTCAGCCGGGTGCCGCGGGTGGAGATGAAGAAGCTGGGCGCCGCCGGCCCGGGATACCAGCGGTCGCGGCGGCGCTGGTAGCCGCGCAGCGCGGCGACCGTGGTCGGGTGCAAGAACACCTGGCGGGACTTGCCGAACTTGGAGTCGGTGATCGTCAGCACGCCGGCGCCCAGGTCGACCTGGTCACGGTCCAGATGGCAGGCCTCGGAGTTGCGGATGCCGGTCACCGCCAGCAGCCCGATCAGCGTCTGCCAGGTCGCGGCCCGCAGCGGCGGGGCGAGGCGGCCGGCCGCGGCCATCAGCGCGGTGATCTCGCCCGGGGAGTACAGGTAGGGCGCGATCCGCCGGTAGTGGTGCGGCAGCATGTCCTCCGGCGGGACCTCGGTGGCCGGGTCCAGGGCGGCCAGGTGCCGGGCGAAGATCCGCACCACCATTAGCCGGCGGCTCTGGTAGACCTCATCGCTGCTGCCCCGCGAGGTCTGCGTCGCCCAGGCCAGCGCGAGCTCGGCGGTGATGCGCTCAGCGCCGCGGGCCTCGCAGTAGCCGGTGAAGCTCATCAGCTGCCGGCCCTGGGTCTCCAGCTTGAACCCCAGCGCCCGGCGCATGGCCAGGTACTCTTCGGCCGCGGCCCGCAGCGTGCTCATGATGCGCCGCCCGGCCAGGGGCGGGCCAGCACGCGCAGCGCGTTCTGATCGACCTTGGCATACGCGCTGGTGGCCAGCTGGCTCCGGTGCCGGAGTACCTGCCCGACCTCGGGCAGCGACGCGCCCGCGCGCAGCATCTCGGTCGCCAGCGAATGACGCAGCCGGTGCGCGCCGCGGCGGGCCAGGCCGGCC
>JBAUAY010000775.1:0-4256 GCA_049676235.1 Streptosporangiaceae bacterium | reverse complement strand
GCCCGGCGGCCAGTATCTCGGCCAGGTGAACGGGGGTGCGGCCGGTGCCGGCCTGCTCGATCTGGGTGCGGCAGCTGAACCCGTCCGCCAGCACCATGGTGTCCGCGGCCGCGTCGCGCACGGCGGGCAGCAGGACCCGCTCGCCGCAGGCCCGGGACACGTCGTAGTGCCCGGCCTCGAACCCGAAGTTGCCGGCCAGCCCGCAGCAGCCCGCGTCCAGCACGTCCAGGTCGACCCCGGCGTCGCGCAGCAGCGCCCGGTCCGCGTCGTAGCCCATGATGGCGTGCTGGTGGCAGTGGGTCTGCGCGATCGCCTTACCGCCTACGCGCGGCGGCTGCCAGCCGTCGGTGTGATCCCGCAGCAGCTCGGCCAGCGTGACGGTCTGCTGCCGCAGGCGCTGGACGTCGCGGTTCCCGGGCATCAGCTCGCGTGCGTCGGACCGGAACACCGCCGTGCAGCTCGGCTCGAGCCCGACCACCCTGACGCCACGGCGCAGGTACGGGGCCAGCGCGTCCACGGTACGCTGCAGCACCCGCCGGGCCGTGGCCAGCTGACCGGTGGAGATCCAGGTCAGGCCGCAGCACAGCGGCTGGCTGGGCACGGTGACCCGCCAGCCCGCCGCCTCCAGTACCTCGACCGCCGCCTGCCCGATCGAGGGGGCCAGGTGGTTGGTGAAGGTGTCCGGCCACAGCACGACCTCGCCGCGCAGCCCGGAAGGCCCGGGGTCGCGCCGTGCGGACCAGGCCTGCAGCGTCTGCCCGGCGAACAGCGGGATCCGGCGGCGCCGGTCGATCCCGCCCATGGTGGTCAGCAGGTCGCGCAGGCCGGGTGGCTGGGTGAGCGCGTTGACCAGCCGCGGGGCGCGGGAGGCCAGCTGGGCCACCGCGGGCAGCCAGCCCATCGAGTAGTGCGACCGCGGGCGGATCCGCCCGGCGTAATGGTGGGCCAGGAACTCGGCCTTCATGGTGGCCATGTCGACCTCGACGGGGCAGTCCTTCTTGCAGCCCTTGCAGGCCAGGCACAGGTCGAGGGCGTCGCGGACCTCGGTGGACCGCCAGCCCCCGGTGACCGGCGAGTCGGCGTGCCCTTCCAGCATCTCGAACAGCAGCCGGCTCCGGCCCCGGGTGGAATGCTCTTCCTCGCGGGTGGCCATGTAGGACGGGCACATCACCCCGCCACCGCTGTGGCGGCACTTGCCGACGCCCACCCGCAGCGCATCACCGCGCGGTCGAACCGGCCGTCGTCGTCTGGGTAGCGGAAGTGCGTGTCGTAGTTCCGCGGCGCCCAGGAGGTGCCGAGCCTCAGGTTCTCGTCGATCCGGTACGGCGCGACCACCTTGCCGGGGTTCATCCGGTTGCCCGGGTCGAAGATCGCCTTGAACTGCCCGAAGGCCCGGACCAGGTCATCGCCGAACATCTTGGGCAGCAGCTCGCCGCGCGACTGGCCGTCGCCATGCTCGCCGGAGAACGAGCCGCCGTAGGACACCACCAGGTCCGCGGCGCGCTCGATGAACCTGCGGAATGTCGCGATGCCATCGGCGGTGACCAGGTCGAAGGGGATCCGGGTGTGGACGCAGCCCTGGCCGAAGTGCCCGTACAGGGCCGCGCCGGAGTACCCGAACTGGGCGTAGAGCTTGCTCAGGTCGCGCAGGTAGTCACCCAGCCGCTCAGGCGGGACCGCGGAGTCCTCCCAGCCTTCCCAGGTGTCCGGCATGTCCGGCACCCGCGCCGTCGCGCCGAGGGCCACCTCGCGGACGTCGGCGAGTTCCTTCTCGTGCTCCGGGTCGTCGTAGAACTTGACCGTCGGCTCGTGCCCGGTGCCGCGCAGGTCCTCGGTCAGGGCACGCGCCCTGGCGTCGGCTTCCTCCTGGGTGTCGCTGGCGAAGATGACCATCAGCCAGGCGTTGCCGTCCGGCAGCAGTCGCAGCGCCTCGGGGTTCATCCGCCGTTCGCGCTCGAATCTGATGAGCCGGTCGTCCAGGCCCTCGAGCTGCTGCGGCTGGTGCGGCGCGATGCGCGGCACGGCGTCGGCCGCGCTGGCGATGTCCGGGTATCCCAGCACGACCAGCGCCTGGGCCGCCGGCGCCGGCACCAGGCGCAGCTCGGCGTGCAGGATCGTGACCAGGGTGCTCTCGCTGCCGACCAGCGCCCGGGCCACGTCGAAGCCGTGCTCGGGCAGCAGCGAGTCCAGGTTGTATCCGGACACCCGTCGCGGGATCTGCGGGTAGCGCTCCCGGATCTGGTCGGCGCAGGCCGCCGACAGCTCCCGCAGGGTCCGGTAGATCTCCGCGCGCCGGCCGCCGGCGGCCACGATCGCGGCGTACTCCTCGTCGCTGGTCGGGCTGGCCCAGAACCTCTCGCCGTCATAGGTGAGGACCTCGAGCCGGAGGACGTTATCGACGGTCTTGCCGTAGGCCTGGGCCGTTGCCCCGCAGGAGTTGTTCCCGAGCATGCCGCCCAGCGTGCAGTGATCGTGCGTGGCCGGCCGCGGGCCGAACATCAACCCGTGCAGCGTCAGTGCCGAGTTGAGCTCGTCCAGCACGATACCCGGCTCGACCACGCAGGTCCGTGCCCCGGGATCGACCGAGACGACGCCATGGCAGTACTTGGACCAGTCAATGACCACCGCCGCGTTGCACGCCTGCCCGGCCAGGCTGGTACCACCCCCGCGGGACACCACCGGCACCCCGTGCTCGCGGCACACCGCGACCGCCTCCACCCCAGCCGGGACCGTGCGGGGGACGACCACGCCGATCGGAACCTGCCGGTAGTTCGACGCGTCCGTGCTGTAAGCCCCCCGGCTGCCCGCGTCGAACCGCACCTCCCCATCGACCCGCCGCCGCAGGTCACGCTCCAGCGCACCCGCATCCGTCGGCGGAGGACCGCCCTGGCGCACGACCGGGTCCGGCAACGAGATGCTGGTCATCAACGGCCTCCTGGAATAAGTCCGACCGCCCGGTTACCCGCCGCGGATAGCCGCAAACGCCAGAGAAGAGCACCAGGGTGGCCCTCCGGCGGGGGCCGGGACCGCGCCGCTGGTCCCGTAGTCTGCTGCCGCCTTCTTTATGACCGAACGGTCTCCGCCTGGTGGTCGGCTACGCCTGCTTGCCGCGCCGGGTCCTTGCTCGTCCTCGGGAGCGTAGCTTGGTATGCGGTCACCCTTGATGGCGGCCGGGGATGGTGATGACTGGTCGCGGTGACGGCCCAGCCGTGGCCTCATCGAGGTCGCCGACGTCGCGGTTGGATGGTTCGGGCGGCGAACTGGGCGAACACTGTTTGTTCCCGGTCGGTGAGCTTGCTAGGGAGGGCGTCGTGGTGCCGGTCCGGGTCGGGTAGCAGCGGGGCGAACTGGTCAATGAGCCGTCTCGTTGCGGTGGGGGCGAGGACCGCGTCTCCGCCGGAGACCGTGCGGATAGCCGTGAGCAATTCAGCAGGTGGCGGGTCTTTGAGCAGGAATCCGCTGGCGCCGGCTTTGAGCCGGCAAAGACGTACTGGTCCAGATCGAAGGTGGCGAGGATACGGACCTTGCCGACCGGGCCGGCGGTAATTGAGAAGGTGGCCTGGATTCCGTCCATGCCGGGCATCCGGACATCCATGAGCACGGCGTCAGGGTGTGGGGCCGATGCCATGCTGATTCCGGTCGGTCCGTTGGCCGCTTCTCCGATGACCTCGATGTCGGGCTCGGCTTCCAGGATTAGCCGGATGCCTTGCGGAGGAGGGACTGATCGTCGACGAGCAGGACCCGGATCACGTGGTGTCGCCGCCATCAAAGGTGCAGCGGCGAAGCGGCCGAGTGGAGTGTGGCGGGGATTGGCCCGGCTGTCCACGGGTACTCCAGGGTCCTGCCGAAAGGGATGAGACCTGTGAGTGATCAAGACCAGGCCAGCACGGACCGTGCTAAGAAGACGGCCACGCCGGCGCCTGTCACGCCCTCCGAGGAAACGCAGCGGCCAGCGGGACTGGCCTTTGATGTCAACGAGGGCGCCGACCTGCCCGGTGTCCCGATAGATGATCAAACTCCGAAGAACCCGCATGCCGCCACCACGGAAGAGACGGGTACAGGCGTCGGGCTGGCTCTACCGGGACATCCCCGCCCGGAACAAGAGGAGGTTGAGTGTGATGCCGCGCGACCCGGTGTACCGGTCCGGTGATGAGCGTGACAGCGCGATGACGCCGGTACCCGGCAGATACTGCCGGGTACCGGCGTCTCAGCGTGGTGGGGCGGGCAGCGAGATTTACTTGCTGTCTGCCTCGACC
>JBAUAY010000774.1:0-7723 GCA_049676235.1 Streptosporangiaceae bacterium | reverse complement strand
TCCGGGAGAACGGGGCCAAGGCCATAAGTTCGCCTTGCGATGTATCAGTGGCGGTGCTCGGTGCTCTGGGCGGTAAGGCCGGAGTGAGCTCCAGCCATGTCACCTCGATAGGGGAGCTGATGACTGTCACCGCTTTGCCTGTCTCGCCCCCCCGGCTGGGGCTGGCCCCGTTCTCCGCGGCCAACGGGGATAAGGTCCTGCCCGGCTGTTACGGCGTGAGCCACGGTGGCGGAATCACCGGTGAGCTGATCAGGCACGCGCCCGGGGCGTGGGCCGGCCATGCCTTCGTCTACATCGGTGACGGGCAGATCATCGAGGCCGCGCCGCCGGTCGTGAGGGTTGCCCCGGCGGCGTCACATCCCGCCGCGGTGTGGAATGCGAGCTATCCGCTGACCGGCCTTCAGCGCGACAAGATCTGTGCTCGGGCGCGCGCCCTCGCGGGATGTCCGTACGACTACCCGGCGTACGTCGGCTTCGCGCTGAAGGTGCTGAAGCTTCGCGACGGCGCCGAACTGGATCCCGTCTTCAAGGCAGATCACTGGCGGGTGTGCTCGGCGCTAGTCGCGGATTGCTACGCGTACGCGGGCATCAAGATCCCCAACCTCTACAACATGATCGCGCGCCAGGCGTGATCCTGCCGTCTCCTGGGCCGGACCTACGCGGTGACCAGCCGCCCGGGCTTGCTCATCGTGCCCGGTGGGCAGTACCAGGCGGCGGGTTCCTACGATGGGCCCGTGTGCATAGATGACAGCCCGGCCAGCCTGGCCGCCGCGGTGCGGCATGACGTGGAGCCGGCCATCGAGATCGACCTGGAGCCGGTGGACTCGGTGGTGGTGACCACGCTGATGGACAATCTCACCGATAGCACGATGGCCGATCAGGGACCGGCCCGGCGGGTCGGCATCGGGCGCGGCCCCCGGCGCCCGTCCGCGCTGATGGCCGGCGAGCAGGTGCCCGACGTGCTGATCGCCGAGCACGGATTCTCGATGCTGGTCACAGTGGCCAAGGCCGGGCGCGAGCACCGGTTCCTGTTCGACGCGGGTACCAGCCCAGACGGCGTCACGGAGAACATGCGCCGCCTAGACATCGACCCGTTCTCGATCGAGGCCATCGTGTGCAGCCACGGCCACTTCGATCACACCACCGGTCTCGACGGGTTGATCCGCGCCGTCGGCCGGGTGAACATGCCAGTGCTGCTGCACCCGCACTTCTGGCGGCAGCGCCGTCTGCAACTGCCCGGCCGCGAGCCGCAGGAACTCCCCACCACCAGTCGCCGCGCCTTGACCGAAGCGGGCTTCGACATCATCGAGGAACGCGAGCCCAGCTTCCTGTTCGGCCGGTCGGTGCTGATCACCGGCGAGATCGCCCGGACCACAGGGTACGAACCCGGCTTCCCGCCGCAGCAAGCCTGGCTCGACGGAGGCTGGCAGCCCGATCCGCTGGTGCTCGATGACCAGGCGCTTATCGTCAACGTCCGCGACCGGGGGATCATAGTGATTACCGGCTGCGGGCACGCGGGCGTGGTCAACATCGCCAGGTACGCTCAGCGGCTGACCGGCGGCCAGCCGCTTTACGCGCTCCTCGGAGGCTTCCATCTGGGCGGCCCGCTGTTCGAGCCGCTCATCCCACGGGTACTTGACGACCTGGCCGCGCTGAACCCTGGCGTGCTCGTGCCCGCGCATTGCACCGGCTGGCGCGCCCAGCACGCGATGTCGGCCCGGTTTCCCGCCGCCTTCTTCCCGAACGCCGTCGGCACTAGCTTCCACCTGTGACCGTGATGCACCCCCAGGCCAGGTCGGCTCCCGGATACGGCGGCCGGTGCTGAGTCAGAGCTCGTCCCGGTCGGTCGCGGAGCCTGACCCGAAGTACTTGGCGTCTTCCTCCACCGCCGCGACGTCCGCGGCCGCCGCCTGCTCCGTCTCCTCCAAGTCCGGGTCTTCGTAGCGAAGGCGAATCAGGCTGTGCGGCTCGTCCGGGATGCCTGGAGACTCCGGGATGCCTGGAGATCTACGAGAACGGAACCAGGAAAGGATGCCCATAACCGTCTCCCCGGTCAGTGCGAAGCTGGCCTGCGGCCGCCGCTGTTACCGCGATCGTATCGCGCCGTCGCTACTGCGATCATGCCAAGGAAAACGATCCCCATTAACCCGGGAACGGATTTCGGTGTCCGGCACGGCGGCCATTGCCTCCAGACCCGGAGTTCACCGCCCGCGCCGCGGCGATGACCGGCGCCATCCGGAAACTGGAAGTGCCATTCCCGAGAAGGAAACGGATGCCATTGGCGGTGCTGCGGAACGAGCGGGCCAGATGCCGGCCTGTGCCCGAGCCGCGGGGACCATACTGGGGCGGTGGCCGCGCTGCCCCGCTTCGTCATCCAGCTGCACGACGCGACGACGCTGCACTTCGACTTCCGCCTGCAGTCTGGCGAGGTGCTGCGTTCGTGGGCGGTGCCCAAGGGGCCGTCACTCGACCCGCGTATCCGGCGGCTGGCCGTGCCGGTCGAAGATCATGCCCTGTCGGCGGGCGAGTTCGAGGGCGTTCACGGGGCCCAGCAGCGCGGCAGCGGCGCGGTGATCATCTGGGACGAGGGGACTGCCGAGATCGTACGCGAAGAGCCGGGGCACGTCTCGTTCGTCCTGCACGGCCGCAAGCTCTCCGGCGGATTCGCGCTGACCCGGACCGGCGAGCAGCGCTGGATCCTCGTCAAGGTCCGCGACGAAGCCGCGCGCCCGGGGTCGGACATCGTGGCCGAACAACCGGCCAGTGTCCGGAGCGGCCTGACTTGGCAGGAACTGCTGGACCGGTAGGGAGTCATCCGCGTGCCCGGAGTCACTGGCCGCCGTAGGAGGTGCAGTCGGATGACGCAAGCGCGAGGCTGGGCCCGCATGCGAGCCTTGAGGTAAAGGGCGCAGGCCCTGGGAAAGGGCATGACTAACCGGGCCGATAGTGAACGCCACATGAACCTGGCCCGCCGGTGGTTCACCGAGGGATAGGCGGGAAATGTCGCGCCGGCCGACGCCTATTCAGCGAGAACGTCGGGACCAATGGGTGCTGGTCGGCGTGGCCGGACCTTAACGCAGGATACAAGAGCGGCTGGCGGGCTTCCCCTCTCACCACGACCATCGAGGATATGTTCTCAGCTCACGATAAGGTCGTAACACGACATGTTTGGCGCGGAACGCATACCGGTTCATATGGGGGTGTCAAGGCTGCCGGCAAGCCGGTGGAGGTCCGAGACCTTGCCGTTTGGCGTTTCGAGACGACAAGGTGGCGGAAATCTCGACGATACAGGATCAGTTCGCGCTTCTAAAGCAGATCGGATATTCCCGAAGGGTCTATGCGGTGTAGCCCGTGCTTGCTGGCCGCGGGCGGCGGAACGCGGCAGGTGGTCCGCATCCTGCGGAGGAGGGTGCAGGTCCAGTGCTGATCTCGTACGTCTTGTCGCCATGTCGACTCAGCGGGTAGGGTAGCGGCACCCGTGGTCCGTTGTCGCGGTATCAATGAACCGCTGTCCTTTTCGTCAAGGCTGGGAAAATCCTGAGAGAGTTCGGCCCAGCGAAACGAGAAGCCGCTGCACGTGCATCACGGTTAAACCGGGTAATCGCCGCCCGCCAGGTGCGGCCCGCTGCACGTGCATCACGGTTAACCGGGTAATGCGCCGCCCGCCAGGTGCAGCCCGCTAACCAGGCTTTTTCCCCGGGATCTTAAGGCAAGCGGGCCGGGCAATGCGAGCGCGCGGGCTCGTTTCAGCCATGACAGGAATGACGGCAAACGATTTCACATGGTAGCGGAGTGCACCCTGGCTCGCACTCCGCTACCTGCTATAGGTGTGCGATCGCGCACCGTTGGTGACTTCATCCGACACCGGCCGGAAGGCGGCGGTCAACGTTCAGCGAACGGCGTGCAATGTAATGAGGGTTGCTGCGTCCATATCGGGCCATGATCGTCTACGCTTATGCACTATTCAACGAGTGGAACGGAGTACACGTGGCTCAGAAGATACAAACCCTGTTCATCGATGACATCGATGGCAGTGAGGCTGAGGGTACGGTTCGCTTTGCGCTGGATGGTGCCGAGTATGAGATCGACCTGAACGCGAAGCATGCCGACGCGCTTCGCAAGGCGCTGTCGCGATACGTCGAGGCGGCGCGCCGGAGCAGTGGCACTGCTCGTCGGCCTGCGCGCGGCGGGCGCCGGACGGCGGCCAGCGGGCCAAACACTACCGAGGTCCGTGAATGGGCTAAGGCGCAGGGTTACGAGGTCAAGGACCGCGGCCGAGTACCGGCCGAATTGGTCGTCAGGTTCCGGGCGGCAACGGGGAACTAGCCGCAGCGCGGTTCGCCGTGGCGGCTCATAATCGGATGAGAGGCCCATGTGCGCAGTGGCACTAAACCGGGGGGGTCTCTCCGCAGGTTTGCTTCCTCGTGACTTCGGCACCACGACTTTCCCAGGGCCGTCCCCTCTGTGAGCGCAATGCCGTAGAAGGGCACGGAAACTCCGGGACCTGGGTCGTAGGTTTCCAGGCGTAGCTCTCAGAAGGCGGGTCCCCAGGGACCCGCCTTCCGTCTTGCCCGGCTAGCCGAATAGACGTGGCGCCAGGCACGGGACGCTGGTCACCGGCTCATCCGGCCGGGACTGCGGGCGTGGCGCGCCTGACGATGGCCGCGGCGTCCGTGCCGCCCGGGAGGGTGCCGAAGGCGCGGCCCCAACCCGGGAAGCCCCCGCCGTCGTCGGCCAGACGGGATGCGACGAACGCGTCGGTCACGGCGGGGTCGCCGTACCGGACAAGCAAGGCCCCCTGGAGGGTGAGCGCCATAGCCTCGGCGAGATGGCGGGCGCGGGCTTCGGACGGGTCGCCGAGTTCCTTGCGCAGCCGGACGACGGCCTGGTCCAGGCGGCTGTCCGCCCCGGCCGCCTGGTCAAGCTCGGCGAAGAACGCCTCGGCCGACTCGGGCTGCCTGGTCAGGGCGCGCAGCGCGTCGAGCGCGGCGACGTTGCCCGAACCCTCCCAGATCGACGCAAGCGGAGCCTCTCGGTACAGGCGCGGCATCCCCGATTCCTCCACATAGCCGTTGCCGCCCAGGCATTCAAGGGCTTCGGCGGCGTGCGCGGGGGCACGCTTACACGCCCAGTACTTGGTCGCCGCCAGCGCCAGGCGGCGGAACGCGGCCTCCTGCTGATCGCCGCGGACCGCGCGGTCGGTCGCGCCGGCCAGCCGGAACGCCGCCATCGTGGTCGCCTCCGACTCGATCGCGAGGTCAGCCAGCACACTGGTCATCAGCGGCTGTTCGGCCAGCTTCCGGCCGAAGACCGTCCGGTGGGCGGCATGGTGCGCCGCCATCGTCACCCCGGCCCGCATCCCGGTCGCCGTACCCAGCACGCAGTCGAGCCGGGTCATGTTCACCATCTCGATGATGGTGCGGACGCCGCGGCCCTCCTCGCCGACCAGCCAGGCCAGGGCCTCGTCGTACTCGACCTCGGCCGACGCGTTCGACCTGTTGCCGAGCTTGTCCTTCAGGCGCTGCAGGTGCATGCCGTTCACGGTGCCGTCCGCCCGGACCCGGGGCAGCAAGAAACAGGACAGCCCGCCAGGCGCCTGGGCGAGCACCAAGAACAGGTCACCCATCGGCGCCGAGGTGAACCACTTGTGCCCGGTCAGCAGGTAGCTCCCGTCCCCACCGACCTCCCCATCCCCCTTCATTGGAACGGCACGGGTGGTGTTCGCCCGGACGTCCGAGCCGCCCTGCTTCTCGGTCATCGACATGCCCGCCAGCAGGCCCCGCTTGGTCTCGGGCGGGCGCAGGCCGAAGTCGTACTCCGTGGCCGCTAGCAGCGGCTCGAAGCGCTCGGCGAGAGCAGGCGCGTGCCGGAGCGCGGGCACGATGGCATAAGTCATCGAGACCGGGCAGCCGTGCCCGGCCTCGACCGCGCTCCAGACGTAGAAGCCCGCCGCCCGCGCCACGTGCACTCCGGGACGGGGGTCCCGCCACGGTGCGGCGTGCAGGCCGTGCCGCACCGCCACCGTCATCAGCTCGTGCCAGGCCGGGTGGAACTCCACCTCGTCGACCCGGTGGCCGAAGCGGTCATGCGCACGCAGCTTCGGCGGGTATTCGTTGGCCTGACGGCCGTGCTCCTGCGCCTGCGCCGAGCCGGCCAGCCGGCCGAGTTCACGGACAGTGTCCTCGGCCCAGCCGGCGCCCTCGCGCCGCAGCGCGCTCAGCATCGCCGGGTCGTCGGCGACGTCGTACCCGGTCAGCGGGGGCGGCTGGTTGAATACTTCATGTGTCGGCGGCATCGGCGGTTTCTGGCTCGGCTTTCCGGGTCTTTGGGGTTTCGGCCGCGGCGGCCGGAAGGCGGGGTCCGCGGCGTTCTAGCCTTGTCGCAATTGAAACATGCTCGGGTAGACGGGCAGGACCTGCCGCTGGTAGACCAAAAAGGGAGTGCGCTGGCACCAGTCGGCCATGAGCTTCGCGGCAAGGAGGGTGGCGGGTGACTGCTTACCTGATCCGGCGGTTCGGGACGTCACTCGTGATCCTGATCGGCATCTCGATCTTCATCTTCATCCTGTTGCGCACGGTCTTCCCCTCGCCCGCCATCGTGGTCCTGGGGCCGAAAGCATCACCTGCGGCGATCGCGTCCTGGAACGCCCAGAACGGCTTCGACGAGCCGATTATCTTGCAGTACTGGCATTACGTGGACGGCGTACTCCACGGCAACTTCGGATACTCCTACAAGCTGAATCAGAGCGTGACGGCACTATTCCAGGAGCGGTGGGCGCGCAGCTTGTACCTGTCCGGAATGGCCCTGATACTTTCGCTCCTGATCGCCGTCCCGCTCGGGATCTACCAGGCGGTCAAGCGGAACAGCTTTGGCGACCAGGCGGTCACCAGCGTGGCCTTCATCGCCTACGCCATGCCGGACTTCCTGCTCTACCTGATCGCGATCCAGATCTTCGCGCTGACCTTCAGCATCTTCGGCTTCGAGGCCAGCCAGTCCACCTCGCTGATCACTGTGGTGGGTGACTGGCATGACATGGCGCTGCCGATCATCTGCCTGACCCTGCTTATCCTGGCCGGCTACTCCAGGTACATGCGATCCTCGGCGATGGACGTCCTGGCCCAGGATTACATCAAGACCGCGCGGGCCAAGGGCCTGCCGGAGCGGCTCGTGCTGCTCCGGCACCTGGTCCGCAACGCCTTCCTGCCGATGATCACGCTGGTGGGGCTCTCGATCCCGGCGCTGCTCGCGGGCAATCTCATCGCCGAGTACGTTTTCAACTACGACGGCCTGGGCCTGCTGTTCTTCAACAGCCTCGGGAACGAGGACTATCCGGTGCTGATCGCGTACACGCTGATCGGCGCCGTGCTGACCGTGCTGGGCAATCTGGTGGCCGACATCGCGCTGACCATCGCGGACCCGCGGATCCGGCTGAGCTGACGCGCCCCCGGTGCCGGCCTGACGGTGCCGGAGCTCAGGCGGCCGGGCCCATGGCGGCCACCACCAGGGTGACGGTGGTCGCTATCTCGGCCAGCGCGCCGAGGACGTCGCCGGTGATGCCGCCGAGCCGCCGCACCGCGTGCTGCTGTACGGTGAACGCCGCACCCAGGCCCGCGAGGACCGCGAGCGGGAGGGTCCAGCCGAGCGGCTCGCCGACGACTGCGGCAGAGATCACGACCGCCGCGGTCGCGGCCGCCAGCGTGGCCACGGTGGCCGCGGCCGGGAC
>JBAUAY010000773.1:0-12462 GCA_049676235.1 Streptosporangiaceae bacterium | reverse complement strand
GGCGCGTTCACCGCTCGCCGCGCCGGGCGTCGCGGTCAGTCCCGGCGACCAGCTCGTCGCGGTAGACGGGCAGCCGGTCGACCCGCGACGCGGCCCCTGGCCGCTGCTGGCCGGGGCGGCCGGCAAGCCGGTCGAGCTAACCATCGCACCTCATTCCGCCGATCTCGAGGTACGACGCCGTGTTGTGGTGATGCCGCTGCGGTCGGACCGGCGGCTGCGCTACCAGGACTGGGTGGCCGGGCGGCGCCGACTGGTCCGCGAGCTCAGCGAAAGGCGGCTCGGCTACCTGCACATCCCGGACATGATGGGTGAGGGCTGGGCGCACTTCCACCGCGACCTGCGGACCGAGATGGCCCGCGACGGGCTCATCTTCGACGTGCGCGGGAACAGCGGCGGGCACATCTCCCAGCTGGTCGTGGAGAAGCTGGCCCGGCGCGTCGTCGGCTGGTGCGCGGGCCGCTGGCTGCAGCCGAAGCCCTACCCGCAGGAGGCGCGGGTCGGCCCGCTGGTCACCGTGGCCGACGAATTCGCCGGGTCGGACGGCGACATCGTCACCGCCGCGGTCAAGCTGCTTGGCCTCGGCCCGGTGGTCGGCACCCGCACCTGGGGCGGCGTGATCGGGATCGAGGGCCGCCAGGGCCTGGTCGACGGGACCACGGTGAGCGTGCCGAGGTTCGCGTTCTTCTTCGACGAGTACGGCTGGGGTGTGGAGAACCACGGCGTCGACCCGGACGTGGAGGTGCTGATTACCCCGGACGATGCGGCGGCCGGTCGGGACCCGCAGCTGGAGACCGCGGTCCAGCTCGCCCTCGAGGCGCTGGACAAGCAGTCGCCTCCGGTCCCGCCGGAGGTCGCCACCGGCCCGGCCAAGTCCCGCCGCCCGCTCCCGCCCCGCCAAGCACGGCCCGGCTCGGTAACCCGGGGCCCCTCTCACGGCTCGGGGTCCCGATGATCACCGATCCCGGTCAGCCGCGAGCGCCCCGGATCTGGGCGCTCACGGTCATGTTCAGCGTCGCGGCCGCCGTGCTGGCGGCCGACGCGATCTCCAAGGCACAGGTGCTCGGCAGCCTGACGGGGCGCCCGCCGGTCAGGCTGTTGCACGGGCTGGTCACGCTGGACCTCACCTTCAACGCCGGAGCCGCCTTCGGCGTCGGCCCCTCCTACACCGTGGTCATCGCCCTGATCGTGTGCGGCGTCATCGTCTCTATCATCCGCACGGCCCGGCGGCTGCGCAGCCTGGCCTGGACGATCGCCCTCGGGCTGCTGCTCGGCGGGGCCATGGGCAACCTGGGCGACCGGCTGTTCCGGGCGCCCGGCCCGCTGCGCGGCCGGGTGGTGGACTGGATCAACCTGCCGCACTTCCCGTGGACGTTCAACCTGGCCGACGCGTCGATCACCGGCGCGGCCGTGCTGATCGCGGTGCTGGCGCTACGCGGTGTCCGGATCGACGGAACCTCCCCGGCGCACGCCGCCGACCAGATCGAGAGCGCGTCCGCGGCGTGCGCCCCCGACGGCGACGCACGGCTGGCGGACGGCGGCGAGTGCCCCTGGCGAGCGACCGGATGACCGCGACCCGGGCCAGCTACGACGCCTACTTCCTGGCCCGCGCCAGCGCTAGCGGCCCCGCCGTCGGCTTAGCTCTGCCGGCCGGTGATCGCCACCGTGACGCCGACGCCGATCATCGCCAGGCCGCCCGCCCCGCCGACGATCTCGAACCGCCGCGGCGAGCTCGCGAACCAGCTCCGCACCGCGCTGGCGGCGAAGCCCCAGGCGCAGTCGGAGACCGCCCCGATGAGCACGGAAACCAGGGCCAGCAGGAGCATCTGCCCGGGCACGTCACCGGCTGCGCGGTTCACGAACTGCGGCAGGATGGCCCCGAACAAGATGTAGGACTTGGGGTTGGTCATCCCTACCATCATCCCGTCCCGCACTGCCCGCCAGCCCTCCCGCGGCTCCGCCGCCGCGGCAAACGTAGAGGCCAGCGACTTACGGTGCCGTATCGCGTGGATGCCGAGCAATACCAGGTACAGCGCCCCCAGGATCTTGACCATCACGAACACCGTAGCCGAGCGCTGCAGGATCGTGCCGAGGCCGACGGCGACGCACGCCGCCACCACGTAGTTGCCCGCGGCGTGGCCGCACGCGGTGGCCAGCGCGGTGCGGCGCCCGTGCGCCAGCGCCCGCCCGACCACGAACAGCACCCCAGGACCGGGGATGACGATCAGTACCAGCGATGCGATGGTGAAGCCGAGCAGCTGTCCCGCCGACACCATGCCGTCACCTGGGAATGAGCAGTTCGCGGCCGACCGCGCGCAGCTCGGCCGCCGAACGCACGCCGAGCAGCTGCATGGTCCGCCTGAACTGTTCGGCCAGGATGTCCAGCGCCTTGTCCACCCCCAGCTCGCCGCCGGCCATCAGGCCATACAGGTAGGCGCGCCCGATGGCGCAGGCGTCCGCGCCGAGTGCCAGCGCCACCGCGATGTCCGAACCGTGCCGGATGCCCGAGTCGACCAGCACGGACACCTGGGGCCCGACGGTCGCGCGGACGGCGGCGATCAGATCGACCGGCGGTACCGCCCGGTCGAGCTGGCGCCCGCCGTGGTTGGAAAGCTGCAGGCCGTCCGCTCCGGCGGAAACCGCGAGCCGGGCGTCGGCGGGCCCGAGCGGGCCCTTGATGACCAGCTTGCCCGGCCAACGCGCCCGCAGTTCGGCGATGTCATCCCAGTCGATGCCCGGGTTGAACAACGCCCCAGTGCCCTCGATGGTCGCCGCCGGATGCCCGGCGAAGTTGGCGAAGTCGATGGCCGGGCTGCGCAGCATCCGGATCCAGTACCCCGGCTTGCCCGCGATGGTGGCCAGCGTGCGCGCGGTGAGCTCGGGCGGGATGGTCAGCCCGTTCCGCCGGTCCCTGGTCCGGTTCCCGGTCACGAAGGTATCCACGGTCACCACCAGGGCCCGATACCCGGCCGCGGCGGCCCGGTCGACCAGTTCCTTGGTCAGCCCGCGGTCGCGCAGGATGTACAGCTGGAACCACAGGTCGGGTTGCGCGGCTTCGGCCACCGCCTCGATCGTGGTGGTGGCCATCGTGGACAGTGTGTAGGGCAGGCCGTGCCGCTGCGCCGCGCGCGCCGCGCCGATCTCGCCGGCCGGGTGCATCATCCGCGTGTACCCGGTCGGGGCCAGGGCCAGCGGCAGCGGTGTCACCGCGCCGAGGAACGCCGCGGACGTATCGACCTCCGATACGTCCACCAGCGCGCGCGGCTGGAACCGCCATCGCCGGAACGCCTTGGTGTTTCCCCTGAGCGAGAGCTCCTCGTCGGCGCCGCCGTCGACGTAGTCGAAGACCGGCCGCGGGGTCAGGCGGCGTCCCGCGGCGCGCAGGTCAACGATGTCATGGCAGGCGGAAAGCCGCCGGCGGGTGGCGTCGAGCTCGACTGGTTTCATATGGATCAGCTGTCGAATCTCCGATGCCCTCATGACAAGGACGATATCGAATCTCCGATGCCCTCACGACAAGGACGATGACCCAGCAGCCCCGCCAGGGAACGTGGCCGTCCGAGGTAACGGTCAAACCGCGCCCGGCACCGGCCTCATAAGGCATGGCACCTGGTCACCCCGAGGGCCAACGCGCGACTTGTGAGCTCGCATGTCGGCGCGTGTCTCGTCGGTGTGCAGACCGGGCGGGGCCGGATCGTGACCGGTCCTGCCGCGCCGCTGGCCGCCCAGCGGCCGACCGCCCCGCCCTGGCGGCGGCGGTTGCCCCTGCGACCTGGGGGAGCGGCTTTCCTGGCGGCGTTCCTCGACCCTGGTGCCCACAACAATCATCAGGAAGGGAAGCCCGAGGACGAGATCGAGTACGAGCAGGATGACCGACACCGCCGCAAAGACCTGGTTTCCGGTGAGAAAGGCGGCCGCCAGCGGGGCCAGCGGACTGAGCGCACTCGCGATGGCCCACTCGAGTACCTTCTCGTCCCCCAGCGACCAGCCCTGCGCCCGGCCGGGCGGGGACAGCGGCCGGGTCGGCCCGTCAGGAAGGTCGGCGGAGAGCGCGGTCAGTTCCGCGTAGGTCTTCGAGTCGAATGCCTGGCCCACCCGCTGGTCGAACTCGTCCTTGGTCAGCCTGCCTTGCACGAACGCGGCCTTGAGCGTGTCGACGACGTGCTCGCGGTCGGCGTGGGATGCCCGGATGTGGTCACGGCCCCCCGCGGCCATCGGGTCTGGTGATTCTGTCACCGCAGGCACCTCCCGCCATGAGCACCATGCAGGCACAGCGTAACGCGGCGGCTTTCTGGGCGGCCAGGCGGTCCTCAACCGCAGGCGCGGAGGTCCTGGGCGGTCAGCGAGGCGTAGCTGCCGCGGAAGAACACCAGCGGGCCGTTGGGGTTAGTGCTGGTTTCCGCGTGCCGGACGCGGCCGACGATGATCTCGTGATCGCCGCCGGGCCGTGTGTGCTCGACGGTGCACTCCAGGACCGCGAGCACATCTTCCAGCCGAGGGCTGCCGGTCGGCCCGCGCCGGTGCCGTACCCCGTCCCAGGCCGCCGCGAGCCCCCGCCGGGCGAAGTTCCTCGACAGGTGCAGCTGCGGAGCCGCCAGCACGTTCACCACGAACGCGCCGTGGCCGCGGACCGCCCGCAGCGTCAGGCTGCCAAGATCGAAGCATACGATGACCAGCGGCGGGTCGAGCGACAGCGAGGTAACCGCGTTGGCCGTCGTGCCCACTGGCTTGCCTTCCGCATCGACCGTAGTGACGACCGTGACCCCGGTGGCGAAGTGCCCCATCGCGTCCCGCAACTCGGCGGCGGAAACCCCTGTCCCGGAAAGCCTCGCGGTCAACTGGATGGCGCCGTATCCGTCGGCATGCAGAACCTCCAGTCAGCTGGGCTGGCGACCGCACCACAAGGCTCTCCCGGACGAAGCTAAAAGTCAAGTATTACGATCAAATTAATAGACTTATGGAGAAAATGCCCACCCGGACGCGTCTGGCCCAGGCTACGGCCGGCCGTGCGGCTATGCGGCGGGGCGGCCAGGTGAAACGATCGTGCAGTGACGTCACAGCAGCCAGGCGAGATCCAGATCGAGGATCAGCTTGAGCGCCGTATCCGCAAGCCGGTCGATCTACTGCGCTGCGTCTTGTCCTGCATCGAGATCGTCGCGCTGGCCGTGGCCGGCATCGCGGCCAGGGCCACCACGGCTGCCGTCCAATCCGACATCGTGGACGCGAGCAGGCAAATACCGCTCGCGCTGCTCACGCTGGCGCGCTCGTTGGCGCTGTTTGCCCTGTTCATCCTGCCCGTAGCTCTGGCCGTTCAGCTCCTCGTCCGGCGGCAGTGGCGGCGGCTGGCCGAAGCGGTGGCCACCGGTGTCCTGGCCGCCGGCGTCACCGCGATAGCCAACGAATTGCTCAGCCGGGAGCCCGCTAGCCGGCTCTACGACGCGATCATCATGTCCCACCCGGGCGCGAGCCATATCCCCGCCCTCGACCCCGCCGTGGCGGGCCTGGTCGGCTACGCCACCATGGTCGGCCTCGTCGGGCGGCCGGCTTGGCGGAACGCGCTGTGGGTGGCAGTCGGCGTGTACTCGGTCGTGCACGTGGTTTTGCTGCACACGCCGATGCTGACCCTGCTGATCACGGTGATCGCGGGCCGCGCGATCGGCCTGGCGGTCAGGTACGTCGCGGGCTCCACCTCGCAGCGGCCCAGCGCCCGGGAAATCGCGGCCGCGCTGACCGCCACGGACCTGCCGGTGACCGCGATTAGGCGGGTCCGTCACGAAGGAAACGGGGTGGGCGGATCCCGCCACTATGCGGTGGCCGACCGCGACGGTATCCGGCTGGACGTTGTCGTATACGACCGGGACCAGCAGGCGGCCGGCGCGGTCTATCGCGTGTACCGCTCGATCCGTCTGCTGGCGCAGGTACCACGCAACGCTCCGCTGTCCGTGGACCGCGCGGTCGAGCACCGGGCGCTGCTGTCCTACGCGGCGGAGGACGCAGGCGCGCCCACGCCGCGGTTGCGCGCCCTGGTCCGGGTTGGCCCGGAAGCCGCCGCGCTCGCCTACGAGCACCACGAAGGCACCACTCTGGCCCACCGGAATCCGGGGTGCAGCGACGCTGAGCTCAGCCAGATCTGGGACGCGGTAGACCGGCTGCACGCACGGCACGTGACGCACCGCGGGCTGACCGCGGACCGCATCCTGCTCACCGACGACGGGCAGGCCATGCTGCTCGACCCCGGTGACGGCGACGTAGCCGCCAGCGACCTGCAGGTCCGCCTCGACCTGGCCCAGCTGATCGCCGAGCTCGCGCTCTACGTCGGGGCGGACCGGACGGCCGACCTGGCCCTGGGAAAGGCGGGCGCGGACGAGATGCTGGCGGTGGTGCCGCTGCTGCAGCCGATCGCATTGGCCCGCTCGACGCGTAAAGCACTGCGCCGCCGCCGGGATGTACTGCCCGCCCTGCGCACCCGGCTGCTCGCCGCCGCGCCTGGCGGCGAGGTCGCGCCTGTCCAGCTGCAACGCATCCGGCCGCGCACCCTGCTGACCCTGGTCGCGAGCGTCGCCGCCTTCTACCTGCTAGCCGGCGAACTCGCCAAGGCCAGTCTCGGAAGCGTGCTGAGCTCGGCCAACTGGCACTGGGGGATCGCGGCGCTGGCCCTGTCGGCGACGACCTACGTCGGCGCCTCGATCGCGCTATCCGGGTTCGTAGCCGAGCGGCTACCCTTCTTCCGGACCATGCTCGCCCAGGTGGCCGGCTCCTTCGTCACGCTGGTCACCCCGGCCGCCGTCGGCGGCGCCGCGCTGAACATCAGGTACCTGCAGCGAAGGAAGATCCCCGCCGCGGTCGCGGCGGCCAGCGTCGGCGTGGCCCAGGTGGTGGCGTTCGTCCTGCACATCCTGCTGATCCTGGTCTTCGCCGCGATCGCGGGCACCTCGGCCAAGGAACCGATCCAGCCGCCGAAGTGGGCTTGGTTCGTGCTGGCCGGGCTGGTCGTGGTCGCGCTCGGGTTGTTCGCGGTCCCCGCCGTGCGGCGGGTGCTGCGCGCGCGGGTGTCGCCGATATTCGGCCAGGTGCTGCCGCAGCTCCTCGAGGTCGCGCAGCATCCCCGCAAGCTGGCCCAGGGCATCGGCGGCACGCTGCTGCTGAGCCTGTCCTACATCTTGTGCCTAGCCGTCTGCGTCGCGGCGTTCGGCCGGTCGGTGCCGATCGCGAGCATCGCCGTGGTCTACCTGACCGGCAGCGCCATCGGATCCATCCTGCCCACGCCCGGCGGCATCGGCGGGGTGGAGGCCGCGCTGACCGCCGGGCTGACCGCCGCGGGCTTGCCGGGCGCGGTCGCGGTCAGCGCGGTGCTGCTGTTCCGGCTGCTGACGTTCTGGATCCCGGTTCCCTTCGGCTGGGCCGCGCTGAGCTACCTGGAGCGCAAGCAGGCGCTGTAGCGGCACCCTGTGACTTCCGCCCGTCCCGAGGTAGCGTGGAAGGGCGAGGCCACGACCCCCAGGGGGAGCGCGACATTTCCACATTCCTGCGACTGACCAGGGCCGGCGCCTTCTACCTCGTCACTTTCCTGATTGTCACCGCGGGCTCGATCTGGCTCGCGTTGCAGGTCGCGCCGCTGCAAACGGTGTCGGCAGCCGGCCAGACCGCCCAGGTCGGGGCGGCCGTCCCGTCTTTCAGCTTGTCAGGCCCGGGCGAGCTTGACCTGTTCGGCCAGGTGATGCCGACCAAGCCGCAGTTCGAGGGCCCGATCCGGCCGCTGCTCCAGCTCACCCACATCACCATCGATGCCCAGGTCGCGCAACTGCTGCGCTCCGACAGCCCGCGCACGCTCGAGCTGAACCTGAGTCAGCAGCTCGCGCAGGGCTGGACACGCTACTTCGAGTGGGAGACGCTCATTGCGGTCGGTTTCGCCGCCGTCGGGCTGATCGCGGTGGCCGGGGTGCGCAGGCAGTCGCACGCCAAGATGGCCAAGACCGTCATCGCGGGCCTCGTCGTCGTCTGCGCGGTGAACGTCGGCGGCGTCTTGCTGACCGCGTCGAGCACGCCCCAGGTGCTGCGCAGCGTCAAGACGCTCGACGACCTGGTCGGCGCCGATCCGCTCGCCACCCCTCCGCAAACCGTCAACCACCCGCTGCCCGGCGTGCAGGCGGTCGTGATCGGCGACTCCACCGCCGCCGCCGTGGGCAACCCGAGCGCCGCCGGCGCCACCGCCCTGGACCGGGCCTGCGGCCGCAGCGGCGAGTCCTACGCCGCGGATCTGGCCGCGGTGAACAACTGGAACGTGCTGAACCTGGCCTGCAGCGGCGCGACCGTCCAGAACGGCCTGCTCGGCGTGCAGGTGCTCGGCGACGGGCAGGTCGCGCCGTCGCAGCTGGTCGAGGCGGAACAGGCCACGCACGCCAAGGTGATCATCGTCAGCGTCGGCGCGGATGACGTGGAGTGGTCCATCATGACGCGGCTCTGCGTGGCCAGCGCCGTGTGCAACGACAAGGTGTCCTCCGCCTTCTTCAGCAAGCAGATCGGCGACTTCACCCGCAGCTACTACGAGTTGCTCGGCGACCTGGCCGGGCTGCCTGGCCACCCCGACGTCCTGGTCAACCAGTACTACTCGCCGTTCGGCGCGGACCTGCACTGCCTGGCCAGGTACCGTATCACCGCGGCGAAGGAGAAGGTGCTGACCGCCCGCCTCGGCCAGCTCAACGCGGTGCTGGCGCAAGGAGCAGAAACGTTCGGCTTCGGGGTTACAGACCCGCCGTTCGCGGGCCACGAGCTGTGCACAGCCGATCCCTACGTCCAGGGCCCGGGCGACCCGGCTCCGCTGCACCCGACCGCGGCCGGCGAGCTGGCCATCGCGCTGGCCGACCAGCAGGTCCTGCCGAAGGTGGAGGGACTGGTCCCCGCGCCGTCGCCGACGCCCTCCGTCAGCCAAGGGCCGGCATGACCGCATCCCGGTAGGCGGCGAGGGTCTGCTCCTCCTGGTCGTGCATCAGGTACAGGGCGAACTGGTCCACGCCGATTTCGGCCAGCTCACGCAGCCGGTCCACGTGTGCGCCAGCCGGGCCGAGCAGGCAGAACCGGTCCACGATCTCGTCCGGCACGAAGTCCACCGACGGGTTGTCCGCCTTACCGTGGTGGGCGTAGTCGTAACCCTGGCGGCCCTTGATGTAGTCGGTCAGCTCGCGGGGGACAGGCCCGTCGGTGCCGTACCTGGCCACCAGGTCCGCGACGTGATTGCCGACCATGCCGCCGAACCACCGCAGCTGCTCCCGCTGGTGCGCCAGGTTCGTGCCGACGTATCCCGGTGCCGCGACACAGATGGTGATCGACGCCGGATCCCGCCCCGCCGCCTGCGCCGCCGACCGCACCGAGCCGATGGTCCAGCGCGCGATGTGCGGGTCGGCGGTCTGCAGGATGAAGCCGTCGGCCTGCTCGCCGGTGAGCTTGAGCGCCTTCGGCCCGTAGGCGGCCATCCAGATCTCGAGCTTGCCGTCGCGCACCCACGGGATGCGCAGCGGCTGGCCGTGCAAGCTAACCTCACGCCCCTCGGCCAGGCCCTTGATCACGGCCATCGCGTCGGACAGCGTGGCCAGCGACATCGGCGACTGGCCGATGACCCGCCGCGCCGAGTCGCCGCGGCCGATCCCGCAGACGGTCCGGTTGCCGTACATGTCGTTCAGCGTGGCGAACAGCGACGCGATGACCGACCAGTCCCGGGTGCCCGGGTTGGTCACCATCGGGCCCACGGTCATCGCCGACGTCGCGGCCAGGATCCGCGAGTAGATGACGAACGGCTCCTGCCACAGCACGTGCGAGTCCCAGGTCCAGCCGTAGCTGAACCCCGCCTCCTCGGCCCGCTGCATCATCGCGATCACGCCGCTGGCCGGCGGGTTGGTCTGCAGTACCACCCCGAAATCCATGATCCCTCCCAATAAGACAGGTACCGAACGAAGTGGCTCTCAGCTAGAGCAAGTACTGATTCAGCCCGCGGGGGAGGAACGCCCCGTGGCCCGGATTGCCCTGGTAGGCGCCGTCGTCGATGACCACGTGGCCGCGGGACAAGGTGGTCACCACCCGGCCGGTGATCTCCAGGCCCTCGTACGCGGAGTAGTCCACGTTCATGTGGTGGGTCGCCGCGGACAGCGTCTGCCGCGCCTGCGGGTCGTAGATCACGATGTCCGCGTCGGAACCAGCCGCGATTACGCCCTTGCGCGGGTACAGGCCGAACATCCTGGCCGGCGTGGTCGACGCGACTTCCACCCAGCGGGTCAGCGGGAGCTGGCCCGCCACCACCCCGGCGTGCAGCAGGTCCATCCGGTGCTCCACGCCCGGCATGCCGTTGGGGATCTTGGAGAAGTCGCCCCGGCCGAGTTCCTTCTGGTCCTTGAAACAGAACGGGCAGTGGTCGGTCGACACTACGGACAGGTCGTTGGTCCGCAGGCCGCGCCACAGCGAGTCCTGGTGGTCCTTCGGCCGCAGCGGCGGCGAGGCGACGAACTTCGCGCCCTCGAAGTCCGGCCGGGCCAGGTCGTCCAGGGACAGGTAGAGGTACTGCGGACAGGTCTCGGCGAACACGTTCTGCCCGGTGTCGCGCGCTTGCGCGACCGCCTCGAGCGCCTGGCGGGCGGACAGGTGCACGATGTACAGCGGGCAGTCCGCCACCTGGGCCAGCGTGATCGCCCGCGATGTGGCCTCGCCCTCCAGCTCCGGCGGTCTGGTCAGGCCGTGGTTCACCGGGGCCGTGCGGCCGGCCGCGAGCGCCTGGGCGACCAGCTGGTCGATGGCGATGCCGTTCTCCGCGTGCATCATCACCGTCGCGCCCGAACGCGCGGCCTGCTGCATGGCCAGCAGGATCTCGCCGTCGGTGGCGTAGAACACCCCGGGGTAGGCCATGAACATCTTGAAGCTGTTCACCCCGGCGGCGATGCAGGCGTCCATCTCCTTCAGCGTCATGTCGTTGACGTCGGAGACGATCATGTGGAAGCCGTAGTCGATCGCGCAGTTGCCGTCGGCCTTGGCGTGCCACTTGTCCAGCGTGGCGAGCAGCGAGGTGCCCTTGGCCTGGACGGCGAAGTCGATGATCGTGGTGGTCCCGCCCCAGGCCGCGGCGCGGGTGCCGGTCTCGAAGGTGTCCACCGAGGAGGTGCCGCCGAACGGCATCTCCATGTGCGTGTGCACGTCGATCCCGCCCGGCAGCACATACTTGCCGGTCGCGTCGATGACCCGGTCCGCCGCGACCGCCGCCGGGCTCTCCGGAGCCTTTGGGTCCGCGTCGCCCGTCACCTCGCGGGCCATGCCTTGCCGGGGGGGTCTGGGGGGGTCGTCCCACCGGGCCAGCACGGCCGCGATCTTCTCCCCGGCCACCAGGACGTCGGCGTCCAGCGTGCCGGACGCCGTCACCACCGTGCCCCCGCTGATCAGGGTAGTGCTCACGGCTGGACCAGCGACTCGTACTGGTCCGGCCTGCGGTCCCGGTAGAACTGCCACAGGTTCCTGACCTCGGCCAGCTGCTCCATGTCCAGGTCGCGCACCAGCACCTCGTCCTTGTCGTCGGAGCCGGCGTCGCCGACGAGCTGCCCGCGCGGGTCCACGAAGTAGGTCTGGCCGTAGAAGTCGTTGTCGCCGAGCGGCTCGATGCCGACCCGGTTGATCGCGCCGATGAAGTACTCGTTGGCCACCGCCGAGGCGGGCTGCTCGAGCCGCCACAGGTACTGGGACAGGCCGCGGCTGGTGGCCGACGGGTTGAACACGATCCGGGCGCCGGCCAGGCCGAGCGCGCGCCAGCCCTCCGGGAAGTGCCGGTCGTAGCAGATGTACACCCCGATCCGGCCGACCGCGGTGTCGAAGACCGGGTAGCCCATGTTGCCCGGCCGGAAGTAGAACTTCTCCCAGAAGCCCTTTACCTGCGGGATGTGGGTCTTGCGGTACTTGCCCAGGTAGCTCCCGTCGGCGTCGATCACCGCCGCGGTGTTGTAGTAGATGCCCGGGTGCTCTTCCTCGTACATCGGCGCGATGATGACGATGCCGTGCTGCCGGGCCACGTCCTGCAGCAGCGCGGTGGTCGGCCCGTCCGGGATCGCCTCGGTGTAGGAGTAGTAATCGGCGTCCTGCACCTGGCAGAAGTACGGCCCGTAGAAGAGCTCCTGGAGGCACACCACCGCAGCGCCGTCCGAGGCCGCCGTCTGGATATGGTTCACCGCCGCCGCGATCATCGAATCTTTGTCCCCGGTCCAGCGCTGCTGGATAAGCCCGGCCCGGACGATCTCAGCCATCGGTTCCCTGCCCTCCTGTTGGTGCGCGTAAAGACCCATCTTCTCCCCTGTCCGGCCCGGCCGTAACCCGTCCGGCTCCAGGGAAGACCTTGGTATTCTGCGCCCCTCTTGTATATCCCTACAAGGCCCGCGGCCGGCTGCGGGGGTAGGGCGAGACGGGGCTGGTCAGGTCTCCGGCCCTCGCGCGACGTACGGC
>JBAUAY010000772.1:0-5479 GCA_049676235.1 Streptosporangiaceae bacterium | reverse complement strand
ATCTGGCCCCCGGCGCCAGGATCGGCACCGGCTCGCCCCGGCGGGCCGCGCAGCTGCTCGGGCTCCGCGGCGACCTGCGCTGCGTTCCGATCCGCGGTAACGCCGGCACCAGGCTGGGCAAGGTGGGCGAAGGCGAGCTCGACGGGGTGGTGCTGGCCTACGCCGGCCTGGCCAGGATCGGCTACGCCCACAGTGTCACGCAGGTTTTCGAGCCGGACGAGATGCTCCCGGCGCCCGGCCAGGGAGCCCTCGCCGTCGAATGCCGGGACGGTGAGCCTGAGCTGGCGGCATTGCTCCGGGCGCTGACCGACCAGGCCAGCCTGGCCGCGGTGACCGCCGAGCGCAGCCTGCTTGAGGCGCTCGAGGCCGGCTGCAGCGCGCCCATCGGAGCGTACGCGGCGGGGACGGAACCGCTGCGGATGCGGGCCGCCGTCATGAGCACCGACGGAAGCCGCATGCTGCGCGCGCACGGCAGCGCGCCAGGCGCGGAGGCCTGGCAGCTCGGCCGTGATCTCGCGGCGGAGCTGCTGCGGTCCGGAGCTTCAGATCTCATCAGCGGGCCGCAGGCACCGATCGGCCGGGAATTGGAACAGCAGGAATGATGCGCAGTGAGCGTTAGCCAGGGCTCATCAAGGCAGGGCTCACTAAGGCAGGGAGCAACCATGCACGGAGCAACCGAAGCCGAGGAGCAGTCGCCGGCCGGATGGGTCGCGCTGGTCGGGGCGGGCCCCGGCGATGAAGGACTGCTGACGGTACGGGCGGCCGAGCTGCTCCGCCAGGCCGGCCTGGTCGTCGCCGGAGCCGACCTGGAGCCGGTCGCACGGCGCTATATGAGCCAGGATGCTCACCTGACCGATCCCGCCGACGGGGCGGGATACGCCCGCTCTTTGGTGCAGACGGCGAGGAACGGCGGGCTCGCGGTCCGGCTGTTCAACGGCGATCCGCTGCTGAGCGGCGCGATCGGTGACGCCGAGGCGTGCGCCAAGGCGGGCGTCAGGTTCGAGATCGTACCCGGCGTGCCCGTGGCCACCGCGGTCCCGGCCTACGCGGGTATCCCGCTGGCCAGCGACCGGAACGGCGAGGTGCGCATCGTCCACGCCGCCGAGGTCAGCCAGCTGGCGTACAGCCCGGCCACGCTGGTCGTGCTCGGCGCGGACGCGGCCCCAGCCGACCTGGCCAAGATGCTGATCGCGGCGGGCTGGCCCGAAGCGACCCGGCTCGCCATCACCTGGGACGGCACGACGAGCGCGCAGCAGACCGTGGTTTCCACCCTCGGCCGGGTTGGGCCTGACCTGAAGGCGGCCGGGGTCTCCCTGGCCAACACCAGGGGCTCGGCCATCGCCGTGGTCGGTGAGGCGGTGGCGGCCCGGGACCGGCTGTCGTGGTTCGAGACCAAGCCGTTGTTCGGCTGGCGGGTCCTGGTGCCGCGGACCAAGGAGCAGGCCGCCATCGTGTCGCAGCGCCTGCGCGAGTACGGCGCCGTCCCGGAAGAGGTGCCGACGATCGCGGTCGAGCCGCCGCGGACCCCGCAGCAGATGGAGCGTGCGGTCAAAGGCCTGGTCACCGGCCGTTACCAATGGGTGGCCTTCACCTCGGCGAACGCGGTACGCGCGGTGCGGGAACGATTCGAGGAGTACGGCCTGGACGCCAGGGCGTTCGCCGGCGTGAAGGTCGCCGCGGTCGGCGAGCAGACCTCGGCGTCGCTGCTCGAGTTCGGCATCCGGCCGGACCTGGTGCCCGAGGGAGACCAGTCGGCCGAGGGCCTGGCCGCGGTCTGGCCGCCGTACGACGACCTGCTCGACCCGATCAACCGGGTGCTGCTGCCGCGCGCGGACATCGCGACCGAGACGCTGCTGGCGCGGCTGATCGACCTCGGCTGGGAGGCCGAGGACGTGACCGCGTACCGCACGGTGCGCGCGGCGCCGCCGCCCGCGCCGATCCGCGAGGCCATCAAGGGCGGCGGTTTCGACGCCGTGCTGTTCACCTCGTCCTCCACCGTACGGAACCTGGTCGGCATCGCGGGCAAGCCGCACGCGGTCACGGTGATCGGGGTCATCGGCCCGCAGACCGCCAAGACCGCGGCCGAGTTCGGGCTGCGCGTCGACGTGACCGCGCCCAAGCCGTCGATGGCGGCGCTGGTCGACGCCATGGCCGAATACGGCGCTGGCCTGCGGACCGCGGCCCAGCAAGCGGGGGAGCCGGTCAGGCGGCCCAGCGAGCGCCGCCGCGGCGCCCGCCGTCGGCTGCGCTGAGGTGGCCCGGAGCTACCGGGAGATACGGCAGGATAACGGTATGAGCGCTGGATACCCCATCGCACGTCCCCGGCGGCTGCGGCGGACGCCTGCCCTGCGCAGGCTCGTGGCCGAGACCTCGCTGCGCCCGGGCGACCTGGTGCTGCCCGTATTCATCAAGGAAGGCATCACCGAGCCGAAGCCGATCGGCTCGATGCCCGGCGTCGTCCAGCACACCAGGGACAGCTTGCGTAAGGCGGCCGCGGAGGCGGCGGCCGCGGGCGTGGGCGGGCTGATCGTGTTCGGCGTCCCCGCGGTCAAGGACGGCCGGGGCTCGGCCGCCGACGACCCGGCGGGCATCTCCCAGCTCGCGCTGGCCGACCTGCGCGCGGAGGTCGGCGATGCCTGCGTCATCATGGCCGACCTGTGCATGTGCGAGTACACCGACCACGGTCATTGCGGCCTGCTCACGCCGGACGGTGACGTCAGTAACGACGCCACCGTCGAACGCTACGCCGCGATCGCCGTCGCCCAGGCGGACGCGGGCGCGCACCTGGTCGCGCCGAGCGGCATGATGGACGGCCAGGTCGCCGCGATCAGGGCGGCGCTCGACGGCGCGGGGCACGGCGACGTCGGAGTCTGCGCCTACTCGGCCAAGTACGCCTCCGGCTTCTACGGCCCGTTCCGCGAGGCCGCCGAGGGCGCGCCCGCGTTCGGTGACCGGGCCAGCCATCAGCAGGATCCGGCCAACGCGGTCGAGGCGCTCCGCGAGGTGGCGCTGGACATCGATGAGGGCGCCGACATGGTGATGATCAAGCCGGCCCTCGCCTACCTGGACATCATCAGGCGGGTCGCGGACTCGGTGACCGTGCCAGTGGCGGCGTACCAGGTCAGCGGCGAGTTCTCGATGGTCGAGGCGGCGGCGGCCAACGGCTGGCTGGACCGGGACCGGATCATCTCCGAGACGCTCATCGCGATCCGCCGCGCGGGCGCGAGCATCATCCTGACCTACTGGGCGGCCGAGGTGGCTCGCCGGCTGGGCGACTGACCGGGCTCCTTGGGCTGGTTCCGATGTAGCAAACTGTGACCATATCGGGGCCATACCTAGGTCAATGGGCCGAACGGACTGTGGCTCGTGCCCTACTATAGGTAACAGGGATAATCAGGTAGTGATACCCAGTCTCGTTCGGTATCTGCTGTATCTCGCGCGCAGGACCAGAGCCGTTCCGTACGGTCGGCTAGTCGCGCGCGGCAGCTAACGACAGCCAGCTGACGACAGCCAGCGAACGACAGGAGTAGGGGCCTATGGTCGACCTGGTGCGGCGCCGAGGGGGAAGGGGCCGCGGCCGGGCTGCGCAACGTCTGGCGCCGCTCGGCGACGTGGCGGCGCAGTACGCGTCTATGGGCTGGCCGGTGTGCCTCGGAGCGCATCCGCACCGAGGCAAACGCGCCGCGATGGAACCGGGCCGCGCCTGCTCGTGCGACCGGGTGGGGTGTCCCGCGCCGGGCGCGCACCCGGTGTCCGCCGCCTGGCAGATGCAGGCGACCGTGGACCTGAATGTGATCCAGAGCTGGTGGGAAACCCGGCCGGAGGCGAATGTGATCCTCGTCACCGGCCGGGTTTTTGACGTGCTCGACGTGCCGTTGGCGGCCGGTTCGGTGGCGCTCGGGCAGATGGAGGCGGCCGGGGCGCCGGTCGGTCCGGTCGCCGTGATCGGCCAGGACCGGATGCTGTTCTTCGTGGTGACCAGGGGCTCGCCCGCGGACGAAGACGAGTGGTGGTCATGCGGGCTTGACTGCGAGCCGGAAGGCGTCGTAGAGGGCCTGCGCTGGCACTGCCGGGACAGCTACGTGCTGGCCCCGCCGTCTGGTTACGCGCCTGGCCTGGCCGCGCGGTGGCTTCGCCCGCCGCAGGAGCATCCGCTGCCGGACGCGCTGCGGCTGCTCGAGTACATCGTCGACGCTTGCGAGGCCCCGTGACTGACTCAGGCGTGGCCGGTCGCAGTGAATCGCTGTTCGCCCGGGCGCGTGAGGTGATCCCCGGCGGGGTGAACTCACCGGTCCGCGCGTTCGGCGCGGTCGGCGGCGTGCCCAGGTTCATGGTCCGTGGCTCCGGGCCCTACCTGACCGACGTGGACGGGCGTGAGTACGTCGACCTGGTGTGCTCCTGGGGGCCGATGATCCTGGGGCACGCGCACCCATCGGTCGTGTCCGCCGTCTCCGAGGCGCTGGCCGATGGCACCTCGTTCGGCACGGCCACCCCGGGTGAGGTGCTGCTGGCCGAGGAGATCGTCGCGCGCACCCCGGTGGAGCAGGTCCGCCTGGTCAATTCGGGCACCGAGGCGACGATGTCCGCCGTCCGGCTGGCTCGCGGGTTCACCGGCCGCCCCCTGGTGGTCAAGTTCGCCGGGTGCTACCACGGGCACGTGGACGCGCTGCTCGCGGCCGCGGGTTCCGGCGTGGCCACGTTCGGGCTGCCCGACTCGCCCGGCGTCACCGGCGCCGCCGCCGGGGACACCATCGTGCTTCCCTACAACGATCTCGACGCCGTGTCCTCGGTGTTCGACGCGCGCGGCTCGTCGATTGCCTGCGTCATCACCGAAGCGTGCCCGGCCAACATGGGGATCGTGCCGCCCGCGCCCGGGTTCAACGCCCTCCTCGCCTCGTTGTGCCGGTCGGCCGGCGCCCTGCTGATCATGGACGAAGTGCTGACCGGGTTCCGCGTGACCGCGTCGGGCTGGTACGGCGTTGACGGCGTGCCGGGGGACCTGGTGACGTTCGGCAAGGTCATGGGGGGCGGTCTGCCCTGCGCGGCCTTCGGCGGCCGCGCCTCGGTCATGTCGCGGCTCGCGCCGTCCGGGCCGGTCTACCAGGCCGGCACGCTGTCAGGTAACCCGCTGGCGGTCGCGGCCGGGCTCGCCACCTTGCGCGGCTGCACCCCCGAGGTGTACGCGCGGGTGGACACCGCCGCCGCCGCTATCGCGAAGCTGGCGTCGTCGGCGCTCAGCGCGGCCGGAGTGCCGTTCTGGCTTTCAGAAGCAGGGAGTTTGTTCTCGGTGTTCCTGGGGCGTTCGGAACCGGTGCTCTCCTTTGACGACGCGAAAAAGCAGTCGGCGGCCGCGTACGCCGCGTTCTTCCACGCCATGCTCGACCGCGGCGTCTACCTCCCGCCGTCGCCTTTCGAGGCGTGGTTCGTCTCCGCCGCGCATGACGATGATGCGCTGGCGCGCGTGGCCGACGCCCTGCCG
>JBAUAY010000771.1:0-3127 GCA_049676235.1 Streptosporangiaceae bacterium | reverse complement strand
ACGAGCTGGACCGCGTGTCCGTCGGTGACGTCGACCGCGGGCAGCAGAGTCAGCCTGGTCAAAGGGTCTCCAGCCAGTTGGATAGCAGCGCGGCGCCGGCATCGCCCGACTTCTCCGGATGGAATTGGGTCGCGGCCAGCGCACCCTTCTCCACCGCGGCGGCGAACGGCTCGCCGTTCTCGGCCCAGGTGATTTGGGCGCCGGCCGCGGCGAGCTCGTGCGCGCCCGGGGCGCGCAGCGCGTAGGAATGCACGAAGTAGAAGCGCGTCTCCGGGGCGATCCCGGCGAACAGCACCGAGTCGGGCGGCGGCGTGACGGTGTTCCAGCCCATGTGCGGCAGCACCCCGGCGTCGAGCCGCTCGACCGTGCCCGGCCAGGCCCCGCAGCCGTCCGTCCACACCCCGTGCTCCAGGCCGGCCGTGAACAGCACCTGCATGCCCACGCAGATGCCGAGCACCGGGCGCCCGAGCTCGAGCCGCCGGGCGATCAGCTTGTCGCCGCTGACCGCGCGCAGCCCGGCCATGCAGGCCGCGAGCGCGCCCACGCCGGGGACGGCGAGCCCGTCGCAGTCCAGCGCCGCATCAGCGTTGGCGGTCACCTCGACCTGCGCGCCGACCCGCTCGAGCGCGCGCTGCGCCGAGCGCAGGTTCCCCGACCCGTAGTCGAGCACCACGACCTTTCTCCTCACGCGAGCACGCCCTTCGTGCTCGGGATGCCGCCGGCCCGCGGGTCCGGCGCCGCCGCCGCGCGCAGCGCCCGGGCGACCGCCTTGAACTGGGCTTCGACGATGTGATGCGCGTTGCGGCCCTCGATGACCCGGACGTGCAGGCAGATCCCCGCGGCGAAGGCCAGCGACTCGAAGATGTGCCGGGTCAGCGTGGTGTCGTAGCTGCCGATCAGCGGGACCATGCCGTCCGGCTCGTGGTGGACCACGTAGGGCCGGCCGGACAGGTCCACGGCGGCCTGCACCAGCGTCTCGTCCAGCGGGATCAGCGCGTTCCCGAACCGGGCGATGCCGGATTTGTCGCCCAGCGCTTCCTTGAGCGCCTGGCCGAGCGTGATGGCGGTGTCCTCCACGGTGTGATGCGAGTCGATCTCGACGTCGCCCTTGGCCCGCACGGTCAGATCGAGGGAGCCGTGCTTGCCCAGCTGGGCCAGCATGTGGTCGAAGAACGGCACACCGGTGCCGACCTCGACCACCCCGATGCCGTCCAGGTCGAGTTCCACCATGATCTGCGTCTCGTGGGTGAGCCGCTCCACCCGCGCCACTCGGCTCATGAGCTAAGCACCTCATCCAGGGCCGCACGGAACGCCGCCATCTCCGCGGGCGTCCCTACCGTGACCCGCAGCCAGCGCGGCGGGCCGACCTCACGCACGAGCACGCCGCGGTCGAGCAGTCCCTGCCAGACCGCGCGCCGCGAGTCGAACTCCCCGAACAGCACGAAGTTCGCGTCCGAGTCCGCCACCGCGAGGCCGCGCTGCCTGAGCCAGACAACGAGCCCATCTCGTTCGGCCCGAAGAACCGTGACGGTGGCCAGTGGCTCGGCGGCCAGCGCGAGTGCGGCCCTCGCCACCGCCTGGGTGACGGCGGACAGGTGGTAAGGGAGCCGCACCAGGAGCAGCTTCTCGACCACCTCGGGCGCGGCGGCCAGGTACCCGATCCTGGCGCCGGCCATCGCGAACGCCTTGGACATGGTGCGGGTGACCACTAGGTGCGGGTAGCGCGGCAGCAGCGTGAGCGCGCTCGGCGTGCCCTCTCGGGCGAACTCCGCGTACGCCTCGTCGACCACCACCAGGCCGGGCGCCGCGACGCAGACCGCCTCGATCAGCGCCATCGGGGCCGCGGTGCCGGTGGGGTTGTTCGGCGAGGTCAGGAAGACCAGGCACGGCTGGTGCTCGGTGATCACGCGGGCCGCCCGCTTCGGGTCCAGGCCGAAGTCCTCGTCACGGTCCGCCGAGACCCAGCCGGTGCAGGTCACCCTGGCGATCAGCGAGTGCATGGAGTAACCGGGGTCGAAGCCGAGCGCCAGCCGCCCGGGGCCGCCGAACGCCTGAAGCAACTGCTGGATGACCTCGTTGGACCCATTGGCCGCCCACAGCTGGCGGGCGGTCAGGCCGGGCCCGAGGTAGTCGGCCAGGTCCTTGCGCAGCTCGACCGCGTCCCGGTCCGGGTACCTGTTCAAGGTGCCTGCCGCCTCGGCCACCGCGGCCGCGACCGCCTGCACCAGGCGAGGGCTCGGCGGATAGGGGTTCTCGTTGGTGTTCAGCCGGACCGGCACGTCGATCTGCGGCGCGCCGTACGGCTGCAGGTCCGTCAGGTCATCCCGAACGGGCAGGGTCATCGTTCACCTCCCCGGCGGGAACTCGCACCCGGACGGCCTGGACGTGGGCGTCCAGGTCCTCGGCGCCGCCGAGCGCGTCGATCAGCGGCGCGGTGGCGGCCAGGGTCTCGCGGTCGCACTCCACCACGTTCACCAGGCGCAGGAAGGGGAACACGGAAAGCCCGCTGGTGTGCCGCGCGGTCCCGCCGGTCGGCAGCACATGGTTCGAGCCGGCCAGGTAGTCCCCGAGCGATACCGGCGAGTACGGGCCGGCGAAGACCGCGCCCGCGTTGGTGACCCGCGCGGCCAGCTTGGCCGCGTCCCTGGCCTGGATCTCCCGGTGTTCGGGCGCCCACGCGTCGCTTACCGCGAGGGCCGCGTCGAGGTCGTCCACGATCACGCAGGCCGACTGGCCGGCCAGGGCTTTTCCCACCCGCTCGCGGTGCCTGGCGGCAGGCACCTGCCGGGCGAGTTCGGTCTCGACGCGGCTGGCCAGGTCGTCATCGGTGGTGATGAGCAGGCAGGCCGCGAGCTCGTCGTGCTCGGCCTGCGCGACCAGGTCGGCCGCGACGTAACGGGGATCGGCGGTGTCGTCGGCGATGATCGCCACCTCGGTGGGGCCGGCCTCGCCGTCGGTGCCCACCACGCCGCGCAGCACCCGTTTGGCCGCGGCCACGTAGACGTTGCCCGGCCCGGTGACGACATCGGCCGCCGCGCAGTCCGACGTGCCGTAGGCGAACATCGCCAGCGCCTGCGCCCCGCCGGCCGCGTGTACCTCGCGCACGCCGAGCAGCGCGCACGCGGCC
>JBAUAY010000770.1:0-2133 GCA_049676235.1 Streptosporangiaceae bacterium | reverse complement strand
AGCCGCGTCATGACCGATGTCAGCTCCCGCAGGCTATGGCCGCTCTGAACTACCCGAGCGGCGAGGAGAAGACCGGTAAGGGTACCGTCGCCGGTGGTGGCATGGTCGAGCAAAATGACGTGACCGGACTGCTCGCCGCCAAGTGAATAGCCATTGGCCTTCATCTCTTCAAGGATGTAGCGGTCGCCGACGGCGGTCTTGTGCACGGCAATACCCTCTTGCTCCATCGCCTGGAACATCCCGAGGTTACTCATGACCGTGGCCACGAGCGTGTCCCGGCGGAGTTCACCGCGCTCTCGCATGGCAATCGCCAGTACACAGAGGATCTGGTCGCCGTCGACTTCGGCGCCGGTATGATCGACGGCCAGGCACCGGTCGGCGTCGCCATCGTGCGCGATGCCCAGGTCGGCGCCGTGCTCAACGACCGCGCTCTGCAGCATCCCGAGATGGGTCGCCCCATAGCCGTCGTTGATGTTGAGCCCGTTGGGCTCGGCCCCGATGACGTAGACCTCGGCGCCCGCCGCGCGGAACGCCTCGGGCGACACCTGCGCGGCGGCACCGTGTGCGGCATCGATGACGATCTTGAGCCCTTCGAGCCGGTTGGGAAGGCAGCGAAGCAGATGCGCGACGTAGCGGGAGCGGCCGTCCTGCAGTGATAGCACCCGCCCGACGTTGATCCCAGTGGGGCCTTGCCACTCCTCACCCAGCCGTGCCTCGAAAGCGTCCTCGACCGCGTCGGCCAGCTTATGCCCACCGCGGGAAAAGAACTTGATTCCGTTGTCGGGCATGGGATTGTGGGAGGCCGTCAGCATCACGCCGAGGTCGGCGTTGGCGTCGGCGGTGAGAAACGCGACTGCAGGCGTGGGCAATACGCCAACGTCGTACACATTCACACCGGCCGCCGCGAGACCGCCGACGACGGCGGCCGACAGGAATTCGCCAGAGGCGCGCGTGTCGCGCCCGACGATGGCCATGCGACCGTGCCCGGCGAACTCGCTGGCCTCCCCGAGCACTCGGGCGGCGGCGATCGAGAGGTCCAGCGCGAGATGCGGAGTAATGTCCTTATTGGCGAGGCCACGTACGCCGTCGGTACCGAAAAGTCGTGCCATGTTGATGCCTTTTCCCTAGGTGCTGTACGGGCGCTACCACTAATTAGATATCAGATCCCGGCCCTTTCAAATTCTTTCAGCTGAAGACCCTGACCCAGTCAACGAGCATTTCCGCTGACTTCGTAGAGGCCGGGAGCGTACCGCCACCGGCCCCGCCGACAGCAAGATTTAGGATCATGTACATTTCACCGTGAGGCCAGCCCGGGAACGGTTTGACGATGAGGAGTAGCTTTCCGTCCTTGTAGAATTTGATCGAGGTCGGCGACCAGGTCATTGTCCAGACGTGCCACCCAGTCCCGGCATGCGTATCACCTGTGGCTCTCTTGGTAGTGTCATTCTGGCTATACACAGACGCGCTGCTGTCACCCCAGGCCGGATTGCCGTACTCTTCAGCGATGTCAATCTCGCCTCCGCGCTCGCCGTTGTCACCGAGCAGCCAGAAGGCCGGCCACATCCCCGCGCCGCCAGGAAACTTAATTCGCGCGGAGAAGGTCCCGTAGGCTTGCGAGAAGTGACCTGAGGTCACGAGGCGGGCACTGGTCCATGTCCCGTCCGGCTCGCGGACGGCCTTGATCACGAGGTGCCCCGATCCGTCCAGGTAGGAGTTCGCGCGGCTCGAGGTGTACGTTTCCAGTTCGCGATTCCCCCACCCCCGGCTGCCGATGTCGTAGCCCCAGTTGGCTGGTGGCGGGGCCCCTTCCGCCCCATTGAAGTCGTCGTCGAAAGAGGGCGCGGGCGAGGCGGCGCAGGCATTCAGGGTCAAGCAGGCGGCCGCCAGTGCCGCAGCACCAACCAGGCATCGGACCTTTGATCTCCTGCTCCAGTTCAGCGAACTGGAACGGGGAAGGAAGGGTGTCGACCTCGAACGCGAAGTAGTTCGGGGTCGACGGATGCAGTGCCCGCCCATGGCATGGACCAGGGCGTGTATTTGCCGGTGGTAGATGCGTGCGTCGGCTGGATGGTGAACGATCGTGCATACCACCACCCGCATCGTGGTCTCCTGCCTGGTCAGAGGGCCTCGACG
>JBAUAY010000769.1:0-1661 GCA_049676235.1 Streptosporangiaceae bacterium | reverse complement strand
GTACTCCGGGTGGCTGCCCACGTCGAGGTAGAGCCGCGCCCCGTTCCTGAGGAAGACGTTGCTGCTACGGCCCCATGACACCACGCGCCGGAACAGATAGCGCGCCACCTCGTCGGGCGAGAGCCGCCGCTGCCCGCGGAAGGTGCAGGTGACGCCGTACTCAGTCTCGATCCCGAATATCCGCCGGTCCACACACCCAACCTAGGTGCCTGCACGGCTGGCGTCACGCCGGAAGGCGCATCGCAAATCATCGGACTGACCGACCGGGTAGATGGGAGGTCAATCCCGCCACACCTGCCAAGTGCATGGTATCTTTAATGGTATGCGCTCTACCATAGACAAGGCAGGGCGGCTGGTTATACCCAAGACGCTGCGGGACAGCCTCGGCCTGGTGCCCGGCGAGGTCGAGGTGACCGCGGACGGAGCCGGCCTGCATATCGAGCCGCTGGCCGACGACCGCCTAGAGGACGAAGACGGCCTGCTCGTCATCCCGGCCGCCGACGTCACGGTCAGCGACGACCTCGTCCGGACGCTGCGCGATGCCAACCAGCGATAACAGGCCGCAGCTCCTGATCGACACCAGCGTCGCCGTCGCCCTCGCGGTTGCCGGGCACGAGCATCATGAAGCCACCAGGAAGGCCATCGGCGACCGGAGTTGCGGGCTCAGCGGCCACGCGGCCTTCGAGACTTTCTCCGTGCTGACCCGGCTGCCGCCACCCAACCGCCGCACTCCGGCCGCCGTGGCACGGTTGCTCGCACACAACTTCCCCGCTTCGCGGTTCCTGAGCGCCCAGGAGGCGCAACGGCTTCAGGCCAGGCTGGCACCGATCGGCATCGCCGGCGGCGCCGTTTACGATGCCCTCGTCGCCGCCACGGCAGCTGAACACGGGATCACGCTTGCCACCCGCGATCGCAGGGCCGCCGAGACCTACCGCGCCCTCGACATTGACTTCGAACTGATCGACTGACCTGACCGTAATCGGTTCTCCAAGCTACGTTCCCGCACGTCAACGCCTAGATTCACCGACTGGCCCGCTCCATCAACCGCGGAACCCAGGGCGCCTGGTTGTTCGACATTCTCCCTCCTGGTCACCGGCAGCATTGGGCTTTGCGCGGGTCATCCGGAGAAGCGTGGCTCGCGGCTTACGGCGGTTGGCTACAGTCGCGTAGTCCCGATGCCATCGTGGCCTGTTCACCGCTACTCCAGTATGCTACTTATTGTCATGAACTGTTCTCTTAGCGCTACAACTTCCCTCGCAGAGCGACCGTGAGGTCCGGTGGGAGTCGACCGGCCCGATGAAGCCGACGTGCCACCAGATGAGCCCGCAGATCATCGGGATGACCAGGATGGCGGCGGCCGGGCTAGCCGCGCGGGTGGCGTCCAGGCCGAGACACGCCCTCGGCAGGAGTATTACGCCGACCTGCGCGTAGCGGTTTCCGCGGAGCAGTCAGTCACGGCGCAACAGGCCGCGGCCAGGGACCAGGCCGCGGCGGAGAAGTGGGGTGAGACAACCAAGGAGTCCCGCTGGATGTGGGCCGAGTACCAGCGAAGGTGGCCACCTGAGGAGCGCGACCGGGTGGACAGTTCCAACGATCCGCCGGGCTCCTGGCGCGGCGACCGCGACAGATACCTGGACAATGCCGCCAACGGCCGAGTTGAA
>JBAUAY010000768.1:0-7385 GCA_049676235.1 Streptosporangiaceae bacterium | reverse complement strand
GCCGCCCTCTCCGGCTCCCGTGACGTCGGTGATGCCTCGTCCGCCATCGAGGAGCCGACGCTGACCAGATCCTCGGACGGGTAGGCCTCCTCGCCGTGCACCGCCACGTCGCCGATCTCCAGCTGCTCGTCGGGTAGCCGCAGGTTCATCCTGAACACGTACTTGATGACCATGAGGATGACGAACGTGACGGCCGCGTCCCAGATGATGATGGTGAGCGCGGCGCCTGCCTGGACGAGCAGCTGATGGGCGTGCCCGTAGAACAACCCGCTACCCGAGATCGAGGGGTTCTTGCCGAGGCCAAGGTAGACGATCATGTTCGGATCGGCGAGCAGGCCGACCAGCAGGCCGCCGAACAAGCCGGCGATGCCGTGCGTGTACACCACGCCGAGCGCATCGTCCACCTTGTTGAACGGCCACACGTACTTCGGCAGGTACATCCAGGCCACCCAGACGATCGCGGAGCAGACCAGGCCGATAATGATGGCGCCGAAGCCGTTCACGTAGCCGGCCGCCGGGGTGATGCCGACCAGGCCGCAGATCATGCCGTTCAGGCCGCCGAGGAAGGTCGGCTTCTTCTCGCTACTGAACGCCATGTCCATGACGATCCAGGTCATCATGGCCACGGCTGTGGCGAGGTTGGTGTTGATGACCGCGGCCGCGGCATCCGCGCCCGCAAAGTACGGGTCACCGCCGTTGAAGCCGTTCCAGCCGAGCCACAAGATTCCGGCGCCGAGGGCGACGAACATGAGGTTGTTCGGGATGGCGCGCTCGCGGTCGCGCTTGAGCCTCGGCCCGACGACGGCGGCGGCGACGAAGCCGGACACGCCGGCCGCCAGGTGGATGACGTAACCGCCGGAGAAGTCCAGCGCGCCCTTGCCCGCCCAGTAACCGCCGCCCCACAGCATGAAGGCGTTCACCGCGTACGCGAAGGTGATCCAGAGCGGCACGAAGATCATCCAGACCTTGAAACTGATCCGGCCGATGACGCTGCCGATGAACAAGATCGGGGTGATCGCCGCGAACACGAACTGGAAGTAGACCAGTGACGACTCGGGGAACCTGAAGCTGGGCATCAGCCCGGTGAGCAACGGGATGTTCGCCTGGCCCTGTTCGGCCACATGACCGAGGACGCTTCGTGGATCACCGACGAACGTGCCGATCAGCGGCGTGCCGAAGCCCATCTTGAAGGCCCAGAGAACCCAGGTGATCAGGACCAGACAGAAGGTCGTGAACACCATGAGCACGGTGTTCATGGCCCACTTCTTCTGTACGAGACCGCCGTAAAGGACGGCCAGGGCCGGGATGGACATCAGCCCGACCAGCGTGGCAGCGGTCAACTGCCAGGAGTTATCCCCTGAGCTAAGCCAGGCTGGATATGGACTCACTATGCCTCCATGGGGCAATCGGGCCTTCTGGGGTCCAACTTGCTGGCTGGCTCCACCATGGCCGCTCCGTATACCTGCAAGGCATGTGTCCCATGCGCGAGTTTCAGGGGTATTTCTCGGTTGTTACGCGGCCGGTAACGAGTGCGGGCGAGGTTACTTCGAGATGTCGTGGCTGATCGCCTGGTCAGCCCCGTTCGCCCGGTTCGGCTCGGCGGAGGCGGGGCGGGACGCGCAAGCCCCTGCCGGCGGGGCGATCCGGCTCATGTCACGTTCGCGTAACAGTGGGGGGACTTGCTCTTGAGATTTACCGTCCGATAGTCGTACTCTTCAGCCATACGAACTCCGGTAAGCGCTTACCGCAAGGTGGAGCCCGGGCCGGGACTGGGTGCCGTGACGAGCGGCACCTTTATTCGGGCCATTCGGGTAAGCGCTTACCGCGCCAGCCCGGGCGGCGGGAGCGGTGAGGAGCAGCGGTGAACGGGACAGGCAGGGACCGGGCTGACGGCCCCGACAGGGACAACCCTGGCGGCGATGACGCGGCGGGCGGCTCGAGCGCGGCGCCGACGATCTATGACGTGGCCCGGGCCGCGGGTGTGTCCATCGCCTCGGTCTCCCGCGTGCTCAACGGGCAGCGCAACCCGCGGCAGGAAACCAGGGACCGCGTGCTGGCGGCCGTGGCCGAACTCGGCTTCGCGCCGGACGGGGCGGCGCGGGCGCTGAGCGCGCGGCTCAAGGAAGTCGTGGGCGTGATCGTGCGCAGGCCGTGGCGGGTGGACCTGGACGAGGACCTGTTCTCGGCCGAGTCAGAGAGCCTGCAGTACCCCGACCTGATCAACCGCGGTATCGAGGCGGCGGCGCAGCGCCGCGGCTTCGACCTGCTCATCAGGTCGGTGGGCATCGACGAGCACGACGCCGGCGGCCGGACGCTGGCGCTGGCCCGCAAGAGCGACGGGCTCATCCTGCACGACCGGGTGCTCGAGCCCGACGAGATGGACCGGCTGTCCCGGCAGTTGCCGATCGTCACGCTGGCCGGGTACGCCACCCCCACCACCGCCAACGTGCACGGCGACAACAAGGCGGGCATGCAGGCCCTGGCCCGGCACCTGATCCGCGACCATGGCTACCGAGGAGTCGCCTACCTGGGCGGCTACGCCGACAGCCCGGACAACATCGAACGCTGCGAGGTGCTGGCGGCCGAGGCGGCGCAGACCGGCGCGACGCTGGAGTACGGACCCGAATGGCAGGGGTACTACTTCGCCTCGGGCGGCGCCAAGGTGATCCACCGGCTGGTCGCCGCGGGCCGCGCGCTGCCTCGCGCGATCGTGTGCGCCAACGACCAGACCGCGCTCGGCGTCATGTCCGCGCTGCGCGAGCACGGCGTCAGCGTGCCCGCCCAGGTCGCGGTGACCGGCTTTGACGACATCCCGATGGCGCGCCACCTGCACACCAGCCTGACCACCGTCCGCCAGCCGATTAGGGAGATGGGAACGACGGCCTTCGACGTGCTGTATTCGATGCTCAACCGAGAGACGCTGGCGGCCCGCGACATCGTGCTGCCCACCGAGCTGATCCGCAGGGAGAGCTGCGGCTGCACGGTGCCAGACGGCACCCACCGGTACCGGATATGAGGGGAGCCTCGCCATGCGCATGATCCTCCGCCGGCTCGCGTTCTACGTGGTCACCGCGATCGTCGCGATCACGGTCAACTTCTTCATCCCGCGGCTGATGCCGGGCAACCCGGCGCTGGCCGTGATCGGCCGGATCCAGGCCTCGGAGTCCAAGCAGGCCATCGCCGCGCTCGAGGTGCAGTACGGCGTGCAGACCAAGACCGGGCTGTGGGGGCAGTACATCCAGTACTGGGATCACCTGCTGCACGGGAACCTGGGGACCTCGCTGAACTTCTACCCGGCCTCGGTCGGCGGCCTGATCCGCGACGCGCTGCCCTGGACCATCGCCCTGATCGGCACGGCCACGGTGATCAGCTTCCTGCTCGGCACGCTGCTCGGCGTGGCGGCCGCCTGGCGGCGCGGTAGCTGGCTGGACGGGCTGCTGCCCGCCATGACCTTCTTCCAGGCCGCGCCGTACTTCTTCGTGGCGATCCTGTTCGTGGCGCTGTTCGCGACCAAGCTGGGCTGGTTCCCGCCGAACTCGGGCTACGCCACCGCCACCTTGAACCCCGGCCTGGACTGGCCGTTCATCTCGAACGTGCTCGACCACGCGGTGCTGCCCGCGATGACCATCGTGCTCGCCTCGATGGCCGGATGGACCATCGGGATGCGCAACATGATGATCACGACGATGGACGAGGACTACGTCCTGCTCGCCGAGGCCAAGGGGCTGCCGGCCCGGCGAGTGGTCAGCTACGCGGCCCGCAACGCGCTGCTGCCCAGCGTGGCGGGCTTCTCCCTGGCGGTCGGGTTCATCGTCTCCGGGGCGCTGCTCACCGAGATCGTCTTCTCCTATCCGGGCATCGGGTACCTGCTGTTCACCGCGATCGGCAGCAACGACTACCCATTGCTGCAGGGGATCTTCCTGATCATCACCTTCGCGGTCCTGCTGGCCAACCTGGCCGCCGACTTCGTTTACGCGTTCCTCGACCCGCGGACCCGGCAGGAGGCCTGACATGGCGAAGTTGCTCCGGTCACCGAAGATCATCATCGGACTCTGCCTGTCCGGCCTGTTCGGGCTCCTGGCCATCATCGGCCCGCTGGTAGCCCCGTACAACCCGAACACCAGCGTGTCCACCACCAACGGCACGCCGATGCCGCCGTCGGCGGCACACTGGCTCGGCACCACCCAGGTGCAACAGGACGTGCTATCCCAACTGCTGGTGGGCGGGCGGAGCACCATCTTGGTCTCGCTTATCGCCGGCCTGGCGGCGACCGTGCTGGCGGTGGTGTTCGGTGTGACGGCGGGCTATTTCGGCGGCTCGGCCGACGACCTGCTGTCCATGCTGGCCAACATCTTCCTGGTGCTGCCGGCGCTGCCGCTGCTGATTGTGGTCTTCGGGTTCCTGGGCCGGGGCGCCAACCCGAACGACATCATGATCGGGGTCATCATCAGCATCACCGGCTGGGCGTTCGGGGCGCGGCAGCTGCGGGCCCAGACGCTGTCCATGCGCAGCCGGGATTTCATCGACTCGGCGCGGATCGTCGGTGAGAAGAGCTGGCGGATCATGACCCACGAGATCCTGCCGAACCTGGTGCCGGTCGTCGCGACCACGTTCCTGTTCACCGTGATTTACAGCGTCGGCACCTACACGGCGCTGTCCTTCCTGTCCGTCATCAGCCTGTCGCACTGGAGCTGGGGGACGATGCTCTACTGGGCGCAAAGCGCCCAGGCGGCCCAGCAGGTCCGGCTCGAGTGGTGGTGGTTCCTGCCGCCGGGGCTGGCCGTGGGGTTCTTCGGCACCGGGCTCGCGCTACTCAACTTCGGGATCGACGAGTACGTCAACCCGCGGCTGCGCGTGGCCAGCGTCACCGGGCGGCGGGCCCGGCGGGCCGGGCTCCCCCGGCGACCCAAGCTGGGCCTGACCCCAGTCCTATCTGGCCGGAGGGCCGAATCATGAGCGATCTGGCCGTCATGGAGGCGAGCGAAATCCTGATCGACGTGTCGGGGCTTTGCGTCGACTACGGGCTCGGCGACGGCGCGGTGCACGCGGTGGTAGACGCGGAGCTCACGCTGCGCCGCGGCGAGGTGCTCGGCCTGGCCGGGGAAAGCGGCAGCGGGAAGTCGACGCTGGCCTACGCGATCACCCGGCTGCTGCGGCCGCCTGGCATCATCACCGCGGGCCAGGCACGCTTCGGCTCGTCGGTCAACCTGCTCACCGCCAGCCACCGCCAGCTGCGGGGACTGCGCTGGAACGAGATCGCGGTGGTGCTGCAGAGCTCGATGAACGCGCTCAACCCGGTGCTCAGCATCGGCACCCAGCTCTCCGACGTGCTGCGCGCGCACCGGCCCGAGATGACTCGCGCGGCGCGGCGGGCCAGGTCGGGCGAGCTACTCAAGATGGTGGGCATTCCCGACGACCGGCTGGGCAACTTCCCGCATGAGCTCTCCGGCGGTATGCGCCAGCGGGTGATGATCGCCACCGCGCTCGCGCTGGATCCTTCCGTGGTGATCCTGGACGAGCCGACGACGGCGCTGGACGTGGTGACGCAGCGCGAGATCCTCGAGGAGCTGATGGCGCTGCGCGACCGGCTGGGCTTCGCCGTCTTGTTCATCTCGCACGACCTGTCGCTGCTGGCCGAGATCGCCGACTCGATCGCGGTCATGTACGCCGGGCGGCTGGTGGAGCGGGCGGACGCGAACGCCATCTTCCGGGCGCCGCGGCACCCGTACTCCCTCGGCCTGCTCAGCTCGTTTCCCTCGCTGCACGGGCCGCGGCGGGTGATGGAGGGCATCCCGGGCTCCCCTCCCGACCTGCGCAACGCGCCGGCCGGGTGCACCTTCCACCCCCGCTGCCGCTTCGCCTTCGACCGGTGCCGCCACGACCCGCCGCCGCTGCTCGACCTGGACGCGGGCACCCGGGCTGTCTCCTGCTGGCTGCATGACGGCATCGCGGTGGTGCCAGCGGAGCTAGCCCAGGCCGCGCCCATTCCCGCCGATCCTGCGCCGATAAGGAGCAAGCCGTGACCGTCATCCCCATCGAGCGGGCCGAACGCGCCGCCCCGAGTCGCCGGCCCGTGCTCGAGGCTCGTGGCCTGACCAAACATTTCCCGGTGCGCCGGGGCGCGCGCCAGGCCGTGGTGCACGCGGTCGAGGACGTCACGCTCACGCTGCCCGACGGGGGCATCACCGCGGTGGTCGGGGAAAGCGGCTCGGGCAAGTCGACACTGGCCCGGATGCTGGCCCAGCTGATCAAGCCGACAGCCGGATCCGTCCTGCTCGACGGCGAGGCGGCGCCGACCCGGAAGCGTTACGCCCGCCAGGTGCAGCTGGTGCTGCAGGACCCGTTCTCCTCGCTCAACCCGGTGCACAGCGTCCGCTACCACCTGGCCAGGCCACTGCAGATCCATGGCGTGAACGGGGCCAGGAAGGGGCCCGGAAACGGGCCCGGAAATAGGCAGAGCCTGGACAGCCTGGTCACCGACCTGCTCACCCGGGTGTCGCTGACCCCGGCCGAGCAGTTCGCCGTCAAGTACCCGCACGAGCTGTCCGGCGGGCAGCGGCAGCGGGTGGCGATCGCGCGGGCGCTCGCCGTCCAGCCGCGGATACTGCTGGCCGACGAGCCGGTCTCGATGCTGGACGTGTCCATCCGGCTCGGCGTGCTCAACCTGCTGGCGGACCTGCGCGAACGCGAGGGCCTGACCATCCTCTACGTCACGCACGACATCGCGTCGGCGCGCTACCTGGCCGACGTGATCGCGGTCATGTACGCGGGCCAGGTCATCGAGTCCGGTCCCGCCGCGCGGGTCACCGACGCGCCCGCGCACCCGTACACGCAACTGCTGCTGTCCGCCGCGCCCGACCCGGACCGGACGCAGCCGCCGTCACTGGCGGGCCGGGGCGCACCGCCGAACCTGATCCGGCCGCCGACCGGCTGCCGGTTCCACCCGCGCTGCCCGCACGCCATGCAGGTGTGCGCCCAGGATCGGCCCCCGGCCGCGGAGGTCGCACTGGGCCATTCCAGCGCGTGCTGGCTGCACGCGCAGGGCCTCACTCCCGCCCAGTCCCGGCCGCTTGTGGGCGCCGACCGGAACACCGACCGCAAACCAGGCCCGGACGCCGGGCCCGGGCCCGTGCCCGGAGAGGAGAAGCGATGAACCGGCACGCCACCTAACCGACCGGCCGCGAGGCCTGGCCGCGCGTGAGCGGCCTGGCCGGGAGGCCCCGATAACTCAATCACCCATGCGGTGGCCGGAGGGCGCTAAGCCCGGCCGGCGTCGCACGCACCTCGTTATGACGGACCCCGACACGGTCACCATGACAGGCCGGCGAGCAGCCGGCCGGGCAATCGGAGTTTAGACATGAATCACAGGACTGTAAAAGCCCTGG
>JBAUAY010000767.1:0-8357 GCA_049676235.1 Streptosporangiaceae bacterium | reverse complement strand
GACGAACACCGGCCGGTAACCCACCTGCCCGGCCAGCCAGACGCCCAGCGGCAGCGCCACCACCGCCGGGATGCCGCTCACGACGCCGACGAGCGCGAGGCCCTCGCCACGGCGTTGCGGCGGGATCAGCGAGACGGTAAGCGCTCCGCCCGCGACGCAGATGAACGCAAAGCCGACGCCGCGGATCACGCAGGCGGCCATGACCAGCGTGATATTCGCCCAGACGGCGAGCGCCAGCGCGGGCACCCCGAGCCCGAGCAGGCCGACCGCCAGGATGTTCCGGACGCCGTACCTGGCCATGAGCCGGGGCGTGACCAGGTATGCGGCCACGGTGGACAGGGACAGTGCGGTGGTCGTCAGGCCCGCCGTTCCTGTGCTCGCTCCGGCCGACCTGGCGTACAGGGGGACAGCGGAAAGCAGCAGGTAGAAGCTCGTGGCCGTGCCGGCGATGGATACGAACCTGACGAGCATCGAGCGGCTGATGAGCCTGCCAGGCCCACCGCTGGCGCCCTGCGGCGCCTGGCCGCCGTCGATCACGTGGGTCGCGGTCATGCCACCTCCGCCGCCGGCCGCCACTACGAGGCGGCCCCGTCGCGCTGCTCGCGGTCGGGCGGGTCCGGCACCCGGCAGCAGTACTCGAGGAACAGCGCGGCGCAGCCGAGCAGGATGGCGGCGACGAACGTGATGACCGCGGTGAGGGCATCCTGGCGCGGCACGGTGGCGCTGAGGGAGCCGCTCAGGTAGATGTCAAACCCCGCCGCGACACCGGCGATGATCGCCGCCGCCACCGAACTGGCCTTGGCCAGCGCCACCATCCGCGACACGAAGAGCGGCGCGGCGGGTTTCAGGCCGCGGCGTCCGGCGATCCGGGCCCGCAGATCGCGGCCCGTCCACGCTTCCACCAGCGCGGCCACGAGCAGCGCGGGCACTCCCGTCCAGGGCAGCGGCGGCAGGTTTTGGTAAAACGACCGGAGCAGCAGCCAGGTAACGGCCGCGCAGACGACGGCGACCACGACAAGCGTCGATACACGGGTTGGTTTCATGGGATCTCAGCCGGAGCGCCCGGATTCTGGGGGTTTTCGGGGCGAGGGCGCCGGAGAACCAGGTCCGGCTGGCGCCGGATGCCGCGGCGGTCGAGCCCGGCGAGCAAATCCGCCACCGGCCCTCGCCCGGGCAGGCTGGCTCCGGCGTCGACATCGTGCCACGGGGCGAGGACGAAGGCGCGCTCGTGCGCACGCGGGTGGGGCAGGGTGAGCACCGGGTCGTCGCTGCGGAGTTCGGCGTAGCTGATGACGTCGATGTCGAGCGTACGCGGCCCGAACCGCTCGGCTCCTTGAGGTCGGACCCGGCCGAATTCCGCCTCGATGCCCTGGGTCGCCGCCAGCAGGTCGAGCGGCGGCAGGGCGGTCGACACGATGAGCACCGCGTTCAGGTAATCGGGCTGCGCCGGGCCGCCGACCGGAGCGGTCTCGTAGACGGGCGAGATGGCTAGCACGTCAGTATCCGGCCGCCCGCCGATGGCTTGCACGCATCCCTGAAGGGTACCCAGCCGGTCGCCCAGGTTGCTGCCCACGGCCAGCACCACGTGGTGGCGCATGGTCAGGACCGGCCGGTGACGCCGCGCACCACCGGCAGCGGGGGGCTGGCGGCGCCGGTAGCCGCGGCGTCACGCCAGGCGGCGCCGACCCGGACGGCGTCCGCGTTCAGCGGCACCTGATGGACGCGCACGCACCAGGCATCGGCCGCGGCGAGCGCCGTGATCGCCACCGTGGCCCCGTCACAGTCGCCGAACGGCCTCGGCGTGCCGTCCGGGCCGGCCAGCAGGTTGCCGAGGAAACGCTTCCTCGAGGCTCCGACCAGGACCGGGAAGGTACCCCCGGCGAGCGTGCCCACGTCGGCGAGGTGGGTGAGCAGCGGCCAGTTGTGCTCGGCCCGCTTGCCGAACCCGAGGCCGGGATCGAGCACGATGCATCCGGGATCTACCCCGGCGTGCACGACCGCGTCCACCCGCCGGGCCAGTTCGTCGCGGACCTCGCCCACCACGTCGGCGTAGACCGCACGCGAGTACATGTCATGACTGTGGCCGCGCCAGTGCATCACCACGTAGGAAACCCCCGCCGCCGCGACCAGGCGAGGCATGTCCGTGTCGGCGAGGCCGCCGCTCACGTCGTTGACCAGTTGCACGCCCGCGTCCAGCGCGAACTCCGCCACCGGCGCCCGCATCGTGTCGATGGACACCGGCAGCCCGGCCCTGACCAGCTCGGTGACCACGGGCCCGATCCGCCGCAGCTCCTCTTCCTGCGAGATGCGCTGGGCCCCGGGCCTGGTCGACTCGCCGCCGACGTCCACGATGTCCGCGCCCTGCGCCGCCAGTTCCAGCCCGTGCGCGATGGCCGCGTCCGCCCCGTACCACTGACCGCCGTCGGAGAACGAGTCGGGCGTGACGTTCACCACGCCCATGACCAGGCAGCGGTCCGCACGCGGCAGGCCGGGCAGCTGGTACGGCGCGGGCGTCACCGTTGCGGCGCCGGCTCCCGGCGCAGCTGCCGCCTGAGCTTGGCTAGGCCCAGCTTCCGTGCGATCCTGCGCAGTTCGAGCCGCGGCCAGACCAGGAACGCCTCCGCCTCGAGCGCGGCCAGCGCGATCCTCGGCGCGTCCTTCGTGCTCGGGAAGACGAAGAACCGCGGCTGCCAGACCGGGCAGAACTTGGCGTTGAACTTGTAGAGCGACTCGATCTGGAACCACTTGGACATGAAGATGAGCACCGACCGCCAGGCCCGCAGCACCGGGCCCGCGCCGATCCGCTCGCCGCGCTCGAGCGCGGCCCGGAAGACGGCGAAGTTCAGCGAGATGCGCTTCACGCCGAGGTCCGAGGCGGCCTTGATGGTCTCGGTGATCAGGAAGTCGTTCAGCCCGGGCTGGGCGCCCTTGTCTCGCCGCATCAGGTCGAGCGACAGGCCATCGGCGCCCCAGGGGACCAGTTGCAGCACCGCCCGGACGACCCCGTTCTCGGTCGCGGTCGCGAGCACGCAGTCGTCGTCGCCGGGGGCGCCGATCCGGCCCAGGGCCATCGAGAAGCCACGTTCGGTGTGACTGCCGCGCCAGGAATCCGCGACCCTGACGATGGCGTCGAGTTCCCGGGGCGGGATGTCGCCCACCCGGCGGACGTCGGCCACGTAGCCATGCTTGGCCACCCGGTTGACCATCTGCCTGACGTTCCGCATCGACCGGCCGGCCAGGCTGAAGTCGGGCACGTTCACGATCGCCTCGTCGCCGAGTTCGAGCGCGGTCAGGTCGCCCTCACGGCACCACACCTCCGCGCCGAGCTCGCTGCAGCCCATCACGGCCGGCGCCCAGGCGTGCCGCCTGGCCTCGTCCAGGAAGGGACCGATCACGCCGGGCCAGGCCTCCGGGTCGCCGATCGGGTCGCCGCTGGCCAGCATCACCCCGGACACGACGCGGTAGCAGATGCAGGCCTTGCCGGTCGGTGACCAGATCACGCTCTTGTCGTCGCGCAGCGCGAAGTAGCCAAGCGAGTCCCTGTCCCCCTGCTTGACCAGCAGTTCCCTGATCCGGGCCGCGTCCGCGCCGCCCAGCCTCGCCCTGGGCTCGGCCGGGCGCAAGAACAGGAACGCGGTGACCAGGAGGGTGAAGATCCCGAGCGCGCTGGTGAGGATGCCGAACAGGTCGCCACGCGCCTCCGGCGCCCACTGAACCGGTCCCGACACCCCGACCAGGCCGGTGATGACTTCCTCCACCCGCTGGCTCAGCGGGTAGTCTTCCGCCAGCCCCCGGGCCAGCAGGATGTAGGTCAGGCCGATGACGACGTCCGCCACGATCAGCCCGCCGAAGACCCACATGGCGCGCCACCGGGTGCGGTGGTCTCCCTCGGCGTAGAACTCGTCCCGGAAGTAGAGCAGCGCGATGAGTACCACGATCGCGGCGATCGCGGTGAAAATCTGCTGCGAGTGGAGGAAGCGGATGGCGATATCGAACGCGAGCAGCGCGGCCACCGCCTGCCAGGCGCGGCGCTTCCGGCGGCGCAGGCCGTGCGCGAGCATCAGCAGCATCAGCCCGATGAGGACGTGTGCGGTGCGGGTGACGGTAATCAGCGTCCCCGGCACCAGGTAGTTGATCTTGTGCAGCCGGTGTACCAGGTCCGGCCGGAAGATGCCGATGATGTCCGACAGGCCAATGAGCGCGGTCAGCAGCGCCGCGGTGCCGGGTACCCAGGCGCGCCGACGCTTGCGGTCCGTCGGGTCCGTGGTTCCGGAGGGAGCCTGTATACCGCCAGCCTTGACCGCCGGCCCGTTCGCGCGGTTCGCGTGTCCAGCTTCGTCGCTGTCGCTCATCTCGGCAGCTTTCTTATCAGGCCCTTGAGCACGATGAGTCAGCGTGGTCATCGCGCCGCCTCGCGTCCTGCCTTCACGGTACCCCCCCAAGCGTAAGCAAAGGTCCCAATCTAACGGGACGGAGTCAGCAGCTCCCGCGGAAATACCATTACTTGCCTTCAGTTCGCCGCGGCCGCGGCCACCGGCCTACCCAATAGACGCTGCGGGAGGCGTTTGTGGTTCAGCGGCGGCCGTAAATAATGCTCATCGCCTCGGCGCGGGTGATGTTGTTGTCACGGAAGGCGCCGCGCACGGCCGAGGTCACCGTCCGCGCTCCCGGCTTGCGCACCCCACGCATCGTCATGCACAGGTGTTCCGCCTCGATGACCACCACCACGCCACGCGGCTCCAGCGTGTCAACCAGGGCATCGGCTATCTGGCTCGTCATCCGTTCCTGCACCTGCGGGCGCCGCGCGTACACGTCGACCAGCCTGGCCAGCTTGGATAGCCCGGTGATCTGTCCCTTGGAGTTCGGGATGTAGCCGATGTGCGCGACGCCGATGAACGGGACCAGGTGATGTTCGCACGTCCCGTACAGCTCGATGTCGCGGACGATGACCATCTCGTCATGGTCCGCGTCGAAAACGGTGGTGAGCACGTCCTGCGGGCGCTGCCGCAGCCCGGCGAACTGCTCCGCGTAGGCCCGCGCGACCCGGGCCGGGGTGTCGCGCAGGCCGTCGCGCTCCGGGTCCTCGCCGATCGCGACCAGGATCTCCCTGACCGCGCGCTCGATGCGCGGCAGGTCGAACTCCTGGCCATCGCCGCCCGAGGCCCGCGTGCCGTCAACCTGGGCGTTCCTGTCTGCCCCTGCGTGCCCTCGGGCGGCCGAAGCGCCCTCGGTCATACGTCGTCGCTGGTCTCGCCGGGGCCGGGCTCGTTGCCGTAGCCGCCAGCGGAGCCCGCGCCACTGGCGTTGCCGCTGGGATTGAAGTCGAAGGACTGGCCGTTGGCGGGCAGCGCCATGCCGCCGTTGCCGTCAGCGGCCGCGAGGGCGAGTTCCTTGGGCGAGAGCACCGGCGGGCGGTCCGAGGGCAGGCGCTTGCCGTAGCCCGTGTACGAACCGCGGACGGGCCGCTTCTGCACGGACGCGAAGATCTCCAGGACCTCGGGCCTGGCCACGGTCTCCTTGTCCAGCAGGCGGAGCACCAGCGCGTCGAGCACGTCGCGGTACTCGACGAGAACTTCCCAGGCCTCGTCGTGCGCGGACTCGATCAGGCGGCGGATCTCCTCGTCGATCGAGGAGGCGATCTCCTCGGAGTAGTCCCGGTTGTGCGACATGTCCCGGCCCAGGAACGGCTCGCCGTCACCGTGGCCGAACTTGCGCGCGCCGAGGCGCTCGCTCATCCCGTACTCGGTGATCATGCCGCGGGCGATCTGGGTGGCCTTCTCGATGTCGTTGGCGGCGCCGGTGGTGGGCTCGTGGAAGATGAGCTCCTCGGCGGTGCGCCCGCCCAGGAGCATGGCGAGCTGGTCGAGCATCTCGGCCCGGGTGACAAGGAACTTGTCCTCGGTCGGCAGCGCGCTGGTGTAACCGAGCGCACGGCCGCGCGGGATGATCGTCACCTTGTGCACCGGATCGGCGTGCGGCATCGCGTGGCCGACCAGCGCGTGGCCGCCCTCGTGGTAGGCGATGACCTTGCGCTCCTTCTCGGACAGCAGGACGCTCTTGCGCTCCGGGCCCGCCATGACCCGGTCGATGGCCTCTTCGAGCGCCTCCATCGTGATCTGCTTGCCGTTGGACCGCGCGGTCAGCAGCGCGCCCTCGTTGATCACGTTGGCCAGGTCGGCACCGGTGAACCCGGGCGTACGCCGGGCGATGATGTCGAGGTCGGCGTCCGGCGCGATGGGCTTGCCCCGGGCGTGCACCCGCAGGATCCCCTTGCGGCCGGCCAGGTCCGGCTGGGCCACCACGATCTGGCGGTCGAAGCGGCCGGGACGGAGCAGCGCCGGGTCCAGGATGTCGGGCCGGTTGGTGGCGGCGATCACGATGACGCCGCCCTTGGTGTCGAAGCCGTCCAGCTCGACCAGCATCTGGTTCAGCGTCTGCTCGCGCTCGTCATGGCCGCCGCCCAGCCCGGCGCCGCGGTGCCGACCCACGGCGTCGATCTCGTCGACGAACACGATGGCCGGGGCGTTCGCCTTGGCCTGCTCGAACAGGTCGCGGACCCGGGACGCGCCGACACCGACGAACATCTCGACGAAGTCCGAGCCGGAGATCGAGTAGAACGGCACGCCAGCCTCGCCGGCCACCGCCCGGGCGAGCAGCGTCTTGCCGGTGCCAGGCGGGCCGTAGAGCAGCACGCCCTTGGGGATCTTGGCCCCGATGGCCTGGAACTTCGCCGGGGTCTGCAGGAACTCCTTGATCTCCTGCAGTTCCTCGATGGCCTCGTCCACGCCGGCCACGTCGGCGAACGTCGTCTTCGGGGTGTCCTTGGAGACCAGCTTGGCCTTGGACTTACCGAAGTTCATCACCCGCGAGCCGCCGCCCTGCATCTGCGACAGCATGAAGAAGAACAAGAGGAAGATCACCAGGTAGATCAGGGCGGTCGGGATCAGGTCAAGCAGCGCGTTGCTCTTCGGGATGCTGACGTTGTATCCCTGCTTCACGCTGCCCTTGGCGATTTGCTGCTGCAGCTGATTCTCGAGCTGCAGGCCCTGGCCGGAGACCCACGACGCCTCGAGCTTCTTGCCACCGGTGGTGGTGATCTGGATCGTCTGGTTCTTGTCCGTGATCAGCGCGCTCTTGACTTGGCCCTCATTGATGAGCTTGACGATCTGGGAGGTGTCGACCTGCTGGTATGAACTCCCTGAATTCGCGTAGTCCAGCACGAAAAGCAGCAACAGCACCGCTACGGCGATTAGCAGCAGCGGGGCCCGGAAAAAGCGCCTTAGCTCCATCGATGAGCGGTCCCGTCGGCCCGGGACCGTTCCCTCCTGACCAGCCTCACATTCCCGTCGACCACCGGCGGGATGACCATTCTCCCATTCTCGCAGCCCGGGCTCCCACTGCAGCCGCGAGCCGTAAAACAACGACGGTACACCGCGTGATGCAACGCCTGGCAAGTCAACGCTTCCCGTGGCAGGTTGTGTTCCCCTGCCTGGTGGACCCTAACTGCCCCCCGTACACCGCCGGGGCCAGCGTCCCGATAAATGGCAGGTTGCGGTACCGCTGAGCATAGTCAAGGCCGTACCCGACCACGAACTCATCGCCGATGTCGAATCCTGTGTAGGCGACGTCGACCTGCATCTGAGCCGATCCGGGCTTGCGCAGCATGGCACAGACCGCCAGCGACGCGGGCGAGCGCGAGCGCAGGTTGCCGGCCAGCCAGGACAAGGTGAGCCCGGAGTCCACGATGTCTTCGACGATAAGCACGTGACGGCCGGTGATGTCGGTGTCGAGGTCCTTGAGGATGCGGACCACGCCTGAGGATTTGGTGCCCGAGCCGTAGGACGAGATCGCCATCCAGTCCATCTGCACCGGCAGGTGCATCGCACGGGCCAGGTCGGCCATCACCATGACGGCGCCCTTGAGCACGCCGATGAGCAGCAGGTCGCGGCCGGCGTAATCGGTGTCGATCTGCGTCGCGAGCTCGCCGATGCGCACCTGGAGCTGTTCGGCGGTGATCAGCACCTGCTTCAGCTCGGACCCCATGTCACGTTCGTCCAACGGACTCCCAACCCCTTCAAAGCCTCTTCAATCGCCTGGTGCACTGCTGCCTGGTGCACTGCCGCCTGGTGCCCGGCCGCCTGGTGCACTGCCGGTGAACCACACCTTGCCAGCCTGGCGCCGCGCTCGCACCCCGCCGGGCAGGTCGACCCACCGCTGCCCGCGCCAGCGGGTGACCAGGGCGTCGATCCGGTCGACGTGCCCGGCGGTGAGCGCGCCGTGCGGGCAGCCCGCCATGATCGCCGCGTCGCGCAGCACCCGCGTCCTGATCGCGGCGGGCAGCGTCCGCAGCCAGCCGG
>JBAUAY010000766.1:0-2444 GCA_049676235.1 Streptosporangiaceae bacterium | reverse complement strand
CCGGCCGCGTCGTCGATGGTGGCTCCGAGCGGGATGACCTCCTGGGCCACGTCCGGCACGAGCAGCAGCGAGGAATGCCCGCCGGAGACCAGCAGGGCCACCGCGGGCGACGGTAGCGTGCCGTGTTCCAGCTGGTCGACGGCGATGTGAGCGGCCAGGTGGTTGACCCCGTACAGCGGCTTGCCCAGCGCGAGCGCGTACGCCTTGGCCGCGGCCACCCCGACGAGCAGGGCCCCGGCCAGGCCCGGCCCCGCGGTGACGGCCACCGCGTCGATCTCTTCCGGCCGGACGCCCGCGGTCGCGATGGCCCGGTCGAAGGTCGGAACCATCGCCTCCAGGTGCGCCCGGCTAGCTACCTCGGGCACCACGCCGCCGAACCGCGCGTGCTCATCGACGCTCGAGGCGACGGAATCCGCGAGCAGGTCGTGCCCGCGGACCAGCCCGATACCCGTCTCGTCGCAGGACGTCTCGATGCCAAGTACCAGCGGGGACGCCATCACCCGAGCGCCTTCCGCATGACCACGGCGTCGACGCCGGACGGCTGGTAGTAGCCGCGCCTGATCCCGACCTCGGCGAACCCGTGACGCAGGTAAAGCTGCCTGGCCCTGGGGTTATCCTCCCGCACCTCGAGCAAGACCTCCTGGTAGCCGCGCTTGATCGCCTCGTCGACGAGTGCCGTGAGCAAGGCCGTGCCGGTCCCCTTACCCCACCGATCCGGATGCACCGCCAGCGTCACCACGTCGGCCTGCGATCCGCCGGTGAACATCATCCCCGCGTACCCGATCAGCGCGGTTCCCTCCTCGGCCACCAGGTAGAGCCGACGTGAGGCCGGCTGCGCGAACTCCGCCGCGAACATCTCCGGCGTCCACGCGTCTTCGGGGAAGAGCTCCCGCTCCAGGGCCAGGATCCCGGCCATGTCGGCCCGGTTCATCTTCCGCAGCCGCACCCGGCCGGCATCATATGGGCTGACATCCTGTGGGCTGGCCTTCGCCCGGCGGACACCATCTCGCCAGGTGTTCACGACGGCGTGACCCGCTTGGGCGGCCCGGGCTGCCTGGCGTCCGGCCGCCGAAGGTAGAGCGGCTCCGCGGCCAGCAGCGGCACGGACAGCAGCGGTACAGGCGATGGGACGGCAGGCGACGGAACGGCGGGCGACGGCCGGCCGGGCGGCCCGCCGAGCTGCCCCGCAACGATGGCACAGAGCGTGCGCGCATCCGGATAGGCGGGCCCGATTACCTCGCCGAACGCCTCCGGGTAAAGCTGTCCCCCCGCGCCGGCCACCGGGAGCTCCGCCGCCCCCGTGATGGAGCCCGCGCTGCCGACTCCGGGACCCTCCAGGCGGCGGCCAGCGGCGTCGTACCTAGCCCAGTACACCTCTTTGCGGCGCGCGTCGGTAGCCACCAGGAACTCTCGCCCCGGCGCTTTCGAGAGCGCCGTCGCGGCGGCGATGACGTCCAGGGAGCACACCCCGTGCACGGGAAGGCCGAGCACGGCTCCGAGCACCCTGGCGGTCACCACGCCGACCCGCAGACCGGTGTAGGGTCCGGGGCCGACTCCCACGGCGATCGCGGTCAGATCCGTGCGTGACGCGCCCGCATCGGCCATGACCTTTGCGATCATGGGCGCCAGCAGCTCACCATGACGCCGGGCATCGGCGGCGAACGCCTCGGAAACGACCCGTTCCCCGTCGTGCAAAGCCACGCTCACCGCCGGGGTCGCGGTATCAAAACCCACCACAAGCACGTCGCCCAGCCTAGTGGCCGCGCGGTGTCGCTGAGCCAAACCGCGCGGTTACTGCAGCGAGGCCCCGGCCGCCTGGGCGAACGCCAGGGCGGCCGAGGTCAGCTGGGACTGTGACACCGGCCCGTAGGATCCTTGGTTGGAGTGCTCGAGTCCGTTCAGCGTGACCGTCACGACCACGTTGTGGTAGCGCACCAGGACGGTGGCCACGTCTGTCACGGCTCCGCCGACGCGGAACACCTGCATGGCGCTGAACGCCTGGTTCCCGAGCCCGGACAGGGTCCGCACCGTAGCCGGCGGGGCCGGGGCGTTCTTCGGCGGAGCCTGCATGTCCTGCAGCGCCAGATCGTAGGCGTCGATCGCGGCGGACGTGGCGCTGCCGTCGCCGCTGGCCAGGCCGTTCGGCGCGTACGCGAGCATGTTCAGTTCCATCAGCCGGTACACGGGCGGCTTGTCGATGGTCCAGTTGCAGGCCGATCCGGCCGACCCGTTGACCGGCAGCGGGGACGCCACCTTGGCCTGGCCCGGCAGGTAGCGCTGCACCGTGGCACCGGGCACGGCGTGGCACGCGTCGGGTACCTGGCGCAGCTCTCCCGGCTGGAACGTAGTGATGAGCGCGCCTGGCGTGACCGGCGCCGGGCCCGGCCGGCTTGCCGTCAGCAGCACCACGGTGATCACGGCCGCGACCACGACCACCAGGCCGC
>JBAUAY010000765.1:0-6124 GCA_049676235.1 Streptosporangiaceae bacterium | reverse complement strand
GACCGGGTCTGGGCCTGCTCGATTTCGGCAATCGCGGTATGCATGACAGCGGATTCCTCGGTGGTGGTCGTGTGCGGGCACCCGGCAGCATCCGGCTCGCGCCAGGGGGCCGCTTTGGGGTCCCCGGGCCAGGTGCCTGAAAAAGACAGCGGACTTCAGTGTGCCATATCTTCGCCACTAACCGGAAAGCCAGCCGCAGAAGGGCCCTCCGCAGGGCGCGCCGCGGGCGCGCCGCGCGGCTCGGCGCTGTGCTCGCCCGCATCGAACCCGGCTTCGGCCAGCACCTGCCGGTCACGCGGGTCCAGGTCACGCAGCGCCGCGATGAGGTCCGGCCGGTGGGCGGCGGTCCGGCGCAACGCCATGTCGCGACGCCAGCGCTCGATCGCGGCATGGTTACCCGACACCAGCACCTCGGGCACCTCGCGCTCTCGCCAGGTTCGCGGCCGGGTGTAGACGGGTCCCTCGAGCAGCCCGCGCATGGCACCCGCGGGGTCTCCGTCACCGCCGAACGAGTCGTCCCCGGCCGAGGACGCGTTGCCCAGGACACCGGGTAGCAGCCGCCCCACCGCCTCGAGCATGACCAGCGCGGCGACCTCGCCGCCGGCCAGCACGTAGTCGCCGATGCTCACCTCGTCGACCGGCATCCGCGCGCGCATCGCGTCGGCAACCCGCCCGTCGATGCCCTCATACCGCCCGCAGGCGAACACCAGCCGCGGTTCGGTCGCGTACCGGGCCGCTATGCCCTGGGAGAACGGCACTCCGCTCGGCGTCGGCACGACCAGCCGGGCGGGCCCGGCACCGTCGCCGGGCGGAATGATCTCGTCGAGCGCGTCGCCCCAGACGTCTGGCTTCATCACCATGCCCGGCCCGCCGCCGAACGCCACATCGTCCACGGTGTGATGCACGTCCTTCGCCCAGCGGCGCAAGTCGTGCACGCGGAACTCGATGTCGCCCCGCGCCGCCGCCTTACCGATCAGCGAGACCCCGAGCGGGCTGCCGAAGTACTCGGGGAAGATCGTCACGATGTCGATGCGAAGCCCCACGCCCTCTCCTGTCTTTATTGTCCCGAACGGGCTGTGGGGCGCTACGGTGCAGGGTCGAGCAGCCCGGGCGGCGGGTCGATGACGAGAACCCCGGCCTGAACATCGACCTCGGGCACGATCGCCTTCACGAACGGCACGAGGCAGTCGCCTTCCTGGCCGTCCGCGCGGCGCACCACCAGCAGGTCCTGGCCGGAATGGAGCACGTCGGTGACGACGCCCACCGGTTCGCCGACGCAGGTCCGCACCGACAGGCCGATCAGCTCGTGGTCGCGGAACTCGTCGGGGTCGCCGATCTCCGGCAACTGGCTCGAATCCACGCTCAGCCAGCGGCCGGTCAGCTCGGCGGCCGCGGTCCGGTCGGCGACGCCGGCGAACCCGACGAGAAGCTGTCCGGAATGCCAGCGCGCCGATGCGACCGTCAACTGCTGGCCCGGCTGTTCACCGGCCGCGGGCTCGTCGGCGTTCTCGGCGACATCCAGGATGGCACCCACGGCGAACCGGAGGTCAGGCTCATCGGTCCTGACCCCGATCACGACGTGGCCGCGGATCCCGTGCGGACGGCCGATACGGCCGACGATTACCCGCATGGGGTCAGCGGATCTCGTTGGCGTCCAGCAGGTCGATCCGGACGTAGCGGCCTGCCGCCAGGGCACCGATCACGGTCCGCAACGCCCTGGCGGTGCGCCCGCCCCTGCCGATGACCTTGCCGAGGTCGTCGGGATGCACCCGCACCTCCAGCACGTTGCCCCGGCGCAGCGTGCGGCTGGCTACCTGGACATCGTCCGGATACTGGACGATGCCCCGGACCAGATGCTCGAGGGCTTCCTCAAGCACGTCAGGCTCCGCTCCCCGACTCGTCAGCCGTAGCCTTGGCGTCCGCGGCACCCTCGCTCACCGCGTCGGCGGCTTCGGGGGCCACGTCAGCGGCGGCCGGGGCCTCGGCGCTCACGTCAGCAGCCGGAGCCACGTCAGCGGCCGGAGCCAGGTCAGCGGCCGGGGCCTCGGCGGCCACGTCAGCGGCCGGAGCCACGTCAGCAGCCGAGGCCACGTCAGCAGGGGCGGCCACATCAGCAGCGGGGGCCACCTCGGCGGCGGGGGCCTCGGCCTTGGCCCGCCCCCTGGGGGCACTGTCCTTGGGGGCACTGTCCTTGGGGGCACTGTCCTTGGGGGCACTGTCCTTGGGCGGGGTGTCCCTGGCGGGCTTGGCTGCCGCACGCTGCGACCCGGCCTTGCTCTCCTTGGCTTCCTTGCTGGCCTGGCTCGCCTTGGCGGCGGCCGTGAAGGCCTCCTTCTTATCCGCGCGCGGCTCGGCCGTCCGGAGCGTGCCTTCCGCTCCCGGCTGGCCGGTGAACTTCTGCCAGTCCCCGGTGATCTTGAGCAGGACCCGGACCGGGTCGGTGGGCTGCGCGCCCACCGAGAGCCAGTGCTGCACCCGCTCAGAGTTGACTTCGATTCGCGAGGGCTCGGCCTTCGGGTGATACAGGCCGATCTCCTCGATAGCGCGCCCGTCGCGCTTAGTGCGCGCGTCCGCGACAACGATCCGGTAATAGGGCTCCCGGATTTTGCCCAGGCGCTTCAGCTTGATCTTGACAGCCACGACTGTGGTCTTCTCCCAGCGATAGACGAAAGCGGCGGACCCGCGCCGACCGGGGAACAGCCGACGGGACCGCACAGATGAGCTAGGCCGGGCGAACGAGGAGAGGGCGTCGCATGGCCTAGCGGTCAGCATCACATTGTGCCAGACAACCGTCGCTTACTAGTAATCGTCGCCCGAACCCGGGCGCAACCAAGGGGACGGCCGACTCCCAGGTTTCCCGGATGGTCGCCCGGATTCAACCGCCGCAGATTGTTGACAATTTTGTCGAACATTTTTAGGATCGCCCCGTGGGAGGGCACGACGACGCAGCGCCGACCGAGGCCGGCCGGGCCGCCTGGACGCCATTGGGCGGAGCGGCCGGGCGGCAGCGGGCGGGTGAATGGCTGCGACAGGCAATCCTGGCCGGGAACATGGCCCCCGGGCAGCGCCTGATCGAGGAGGAACTGGCCGGGATGCTCAGCGTGACGCGGGCGAGCCTGCGCGGAGCTCTTTTCGACCTCACGGCCGAAGGGCTGGTCGAGCGGATACCGAACCGCGGCGCGCGGGTGCGGGCCGTCACCCTCGACGAGGCGGTCGCCATCACCGAATGCCGGATGGTGCTGGAGGGGCTGTGCGCAGCGAAGGCGGCCGAACGGATCACCGGGCCCCAGGCGGAGACGCTGCGGCAGCTGGGCGAGGAGCTTGAACGCAGCCTGGCGGACGGCGAGCCGCTGAAGTACTCAGCGCTCAATCACGAGGTGCACCGGCTGATGCGGGAGATCTCCGGTCAGACGGCGGCGGCCGCCCTGCTTGAGCGGCTGAACGGGCAGCTGGTCCGGCACCAGTTCCAGCTGTCGCTGCGCCCCGGCCGCGCCCAGACCTCACTGGGCGAGCACCTGGCAATGATCGACGCAATCGCCGGGCGCCGCCCGGACGAGGCCGAGCAGGCCACCCGCCGGCACCTGCGCAGCGTCATCACGGCCCTGCTCGATCAACCTCAGCCCGGAAACAACAGCGCGGCTGCGGGAGTAGGCCCGTCACCATGAAGGACGGTCAGGTAAAGGGCCTCCCAACCTCGCTACCTCGGCATATCACATTTTGAAACAGTTACATAACGTACGTTGACTATCGCCGAGCGGACATCCTAGCGTTGCCATACTGTTCTTTATATGTACGTTCGTTCGCAGAGCGCACGAATCCATCGGGCGCCGTACCCGGACGCAGTATCACTAAGTGATAGGAGGCCACATATCAGGTACGCGCATACCTGGCCTGGCGAAACCAATGAGGTCTGCCGCTCGTTGCTCCACCCGTGGCGTCCGCTCATTGGGTTTAGGTGATGTTAGCCTCGTGACGCCGCAGCACCCTGAGTCCAGTTCCGCAGGGGGCGCACGGTGTCACTTCAGACGCGGTCCCGCGCCCTTGGCGCGACCTCGAAGGAGATCGATTGCACATGAGTGACCAGACTGCGCAACCCGATAGCACGAAACCCTCGCGGGAGGGTCTGGGGGCGGCGGCCTCCCCCTTCGGCGGCGTCAGCCGACGCGGCCTGCTGCGCGCGGCCGGCGCCAGTGCGGCCGTCGTGGGGGGCGGCGGACTGCTCGAGGCATGTAGTTCGAGTATTAAGGGTGCCACCTCCTCCTCTTCTTCTTCTTCCTCTTCCTCGTCCAGCACGGGCGCAGGCACCCAGGACATCCTGATCGGCTTCATTCACCCGCTCACTGGCGCCCTGGCGGACTTCGGCACCTCGGACAACTGGATCGTCAGCACTATCCAGGCCACGCCGCAATATAAGAACGGGTTCAAGGTCGGCGGGAAGACCTACAAGGTCAACATCAAGTCCTACGACACCCAGTCCGACCCCACCCGCGCCGGTCAGCTGGCCAGCCAGGCGATCCTCACCGACAAGGTGGACCTGATCCTCACCTCCTCCACGCCGGAGACGGTCAACCCGGTCGCGACCGTGGCCGAGAAACTGGGCACCCCCACCATCTGCGGCAACGTCCCGTGGCAGGCCTGGTACGCCAACTTGGGCGGCAACCCGACCCCGGGCAAGTCGACGTTCAAGCCCACCTGGACGACGATGTACTTCCTGGGCGTCAACGACCTGTGCAACGCCTTCATCCCGATGTGGAACAGGATCCACACCCAGCTGAGTACGGACAAGGTCGCCGGGTGCATGTTCCCCAACGACTCGGACGGCAACGCCTTCCGCGCGGCGTGGCCGCTGTTCGCCGGGCCGGCCGGCTACACGCTGGTCGACCCGCCGCCCTACACCGACGGGCAGACCGACTACTCCTCGTTCATCAGCCTGTTCAAGTCGAAGAACTGCGAGTTCTTCACCAACGTGCCGCTGCCGCCTGACTTCAACGTGTTCTGGAAGCAGGCCGCCCAGCAGGGCTACAAGCCGAAGCTGGCCACCGTGGCCAAGGTGCTGCTGTTCCCGGCGGACGTGACCGCGCTCGGCTCCCTGGTCAACAACGTCGCCACCGACGCCTGGTGGACGCCGAACATGCCGTGGAAGTCCTCGCTTACCGGGCAGACCTGCGCGCAGATCGCCGCCGCGTTCACCTCGGCCACCGGATCGCAGTGGGTGCAGTCGCTGTCCAACTACAGCCTGTTCGAGGTCGCTTACGCGGCCATGACCTCGGTGAACAACCCGCACGACAAGACCGAGGTCGCGGCGGCGCTGTTCAACGTGAACATCGAGGGCGTCGCCGGGCAGCTCAACTGGACCTCGAGCAAGAACCCCGCGCCAGGCGTCGTGGACACGCCCTGTGTCGGCGTGCAGTGGAAGCCGAACAGCAAGTACGGCTGGTCAATGGAGGTCGTCGACAATACGCTGATGCCGAACGTACCCCTCACCGGGACACTCGAGCCGACGAACACATAACGGATGACCGATCCACTGCTTGAACTGGACCACGTGACGAAACGGTTCGGCCGGGTCGTCATCGCGGAGAACCTGTCGTTCAGTGTCGGGCCCGGGGACACGGTCGGGATCGTGGGGCCGAACGGAGCGGGCAAGACCAGCCTGTTCGGCCTCATTTCCGGCGACCTGTCCCCGGGTGCCGGGAGCGTCTCCTTCGCCGGGCGCACCGTGACCAAGCTCGACTCGGCGGCCCGGTGCAGGCTCGGCATCGGCCGCACCTACCAGGTACCGCGGCCCTTCACGGACATGACCGTGTTCGAGAACGTGCTGGTCGCGGCCCAGCAGGGCGCCGGGCTGCGGCGCCGCGCCAGCTATGTGGCGGCCGGCGAGGCCCTCGAGCGGGCCGACATGACCGGCGAGGCGAACCTGCCCGCCGAACGGCTCGGCCTGCTGCAGCGCAAGCGGCTGGAACTCGCCCGCGCGCTCGCGTCGCAGCCGAAGCTGCTGCTGCTCGACGAGGTGGCCGGCGGCCTGACCGACCCGGAAGTCGCGCAACTGATCGAGATCATCCGCGGGGTGAACGCCGAGGGCATCACGGTGATCTGGATCGAGCACGTGGTGCGGGCGCTGGTG
>JBAUAY010000764.1:0-2428 GCA_049676235.1 Streptosporangiaceae bacterium | reverse complement strand
CGTCGAGGCCGGCCCGGCCCTCGGGGGTGACCGGCTGGGGCAGTGACGTCACCGGGTCCGCCGGGGCGACCGCATGCGTTGCCTGCGGGCCCGCTGGGCGCGCAGCCGCTTGACGAGCACCGGGTCGAACGCGAGCGCCTCAGGCCGGTCGATCAGCTCGTTCAGGAGCTGGTAGTACCGGGTGGCGGGCATGTCGAGCACTTCGGCGATGGCCTGCTCCTTCACGCTGGGCGATCGCCAGCCACGCCGCTCGAACGCCAGGATCCGCATGTCACGTTCTGACAGCCCGGACATCAGATCCTCCTCCCGGTTCATTCCCGACCGTACTCCAGACGCAGGGGGTGTACCCCGCCGGGCAGCCGACGTACGCTCACGGGTCGTGACCCGTTTTCGCTACCTAAGCTTTCTCACCGACTATGGGCTCGAAGACGGCTTCGTGGCCGCGTGCCACGGGGTCGGCGCCCGGATCGCGCCGCACGCGGACATCATCGACGTGACCCACCTGATCCCGCCGGGCGACATCAGGCGCGGCGCGGCCGTGCTCGCTCAGACCGTGCCCTACCTGCCGCCGGCGGTGCACGTGGCGGTGGTCGACCCCGGCGTCGGCACAGCGAGGCGCGGGATCGCGGTGGCGGCCGGGGATTCGGTGTTCATCGGGCCGGACAACGGCCTGCTGTCTTGGGCGGTGACCGCGGCGGGCGGCGCCGCGCGCGCGTTCAGCCTGACCAACTCCGAGCTGTGGCTCAGCCAGGTGACCGCGACCTTTCACGGCCGGGACATCTTCATGCCGGTGGCCGCGCACCTGGCGGCGGACGCGGAACTGGCTGCAGCCGGAGAGGAGATCGACGTCGGCGATCTGGTCACGCTGCCGGCCCCGGTACGGCTGGTGCGCGACGGCACCGCGGAGGGGGAAGTGCTGACCGTGGACCGGTTCGGCAATGTCCAGCTCACGATCACCGGGGCGGACGCGGCGGAAATCGGCGCCAAGGCGGGCGGCACCGTGCTCGTGCACTGCGGGCACCGCCCGCTGATCCTGCGCTACCGGGAGATGTTCGGCGCGGTCGCGACCGGCGAACTCGTCGCCTACCCGGACAGCGCGGGACTAGTTTCCATCGCGGTCAACGGCGGTAACGCGGCTCAGCGGCTCGGCCTGGCGCCCGGCGCGCTGGTATCGATCGCGGCCATACCGCAAACTATTAATCCATGACGCATTCCGCGCATGCCGACCTCGTGGCACGATTACGACAGGCCGGGTCGGAACACCGCTACCGTAGACCGGGTCGGCCACCCTCGGAGGAGATATCTGACCAAGTGTCACACCGATCCTTCCGCAGCACCGGAGTCTCAGTCGCCTCAGGACTGGCTGCGGTTATTGCTGGTTCCTGGCTTCTCGGGGCTGTCCCGGCGCTCGCCGCCGCGGACTACGGCGTCGCGGGCACCGGCATCCAGGCCCAGGAATGGTGGCTGGCTGGCCTGCACGTGACGCAGGCGTGGCAGACCACTGAGGGAGCCGGGGTGACCGTGGCCGTGCTCGGCACGGGCGTCGCCGCCCGGCACCCCGACCTGGCCGGCTCCGTGTCGACCGGACCGGACTTCACCGGTTCGGGCCGAACGGCAGGCGGGCCCTTCTGGGGCATCGACGGGACAGAGGTCGCGGGAATCATCGCCGGGCACGGGCACGGCACCGGCGGCGAGACGGGCCTGCTCGGTATCGCGCCCGCAGCGAAGATCCTGTCCATCCGGGTCAGCCTGGAATACAACGACCCGCTGACCTCCGATCCGGCCATCGCCCGGCGGCTGCCCGCGGCCATCGCCGAGGGCATCACCTACGCGGTCGATCACGGGGCCCGGATCATTGACCTGCCGCTGGACCCCGGGACGGCCGGCCTGACCGGCCAGGGCGACCCGGCCGCGGCGGGCGGCAGCCGGGCCGAGCAGGCGGCGGTGACGTACGCGCTGCGCAAGAACGTGGTCCTGGTGGCCCCGGCCGGCGATGACGCCCAGGGGGCCGGCCTGGTGAATTACCCGGCCGCCTACCCGGGGGTCATCGCGGTGGGCGCGCTCGCCCGCGACGGGCAGCTCGCCTCGTTCAGCAGCCGGCACTCGTACGTGTCGCTGACCGCGCCGGGCGTTGACCTGATAGCCACGGCTCCGGCCGGTGGCTATGCGCGGATCAGCTCCACCAGCACGTCCAGCGGCATGGTGGCCGGCGTGGCCGCCCTCATCTTGTCCAGGTACCCGCACCTCACCGCGGCTCAGGTCACGCAGGCGCTGACCGGGGGCACCGTCACCGACCGGGCGGGCTCACCGGGCACCGGGCACGGCACCGTCGACGCCACCCGGGCGGTCGACCTGGCGGCCGCCATCGTTTCGGCCGACCAGCCGAGCCAGCCGGCCAGGCTCCCGGCCCGGCCGCATAAGCCTGAAC
>JBAUAY010000763.1:0-12779 GCA_049676235.1 Streptosporangiaceae bacterium | reverse complement strand
GCAGGTGGGCGGCCAGGGTATCGGCGATCTCGTTCAGGGCGGACCGGACCGCGTCCAGGCGGCCAGCCACCGCCGGGCCGCAGGGGGCGCCGGGCTGGCAGAACTCCGCAGCCACGCGGATGCGTTCGGTGAGCAGGATCCAGGCGGCCTGGAGGTGCGGCAGGACGTAGTCGGACTCGTAGAACAGCTCGAAGCTGGGCCCGGCGGTGCGGCCCGGATACTCCGGGCCCGCCGGGAGCGTTGTGACCAGGTCGCCGAGCGGCTTGACCACCTCGAACATGAGGTTGACGCTCGCGTCGGCGAGCGCCTTGAGCTGGGCGTCGGTCTCCTCGGTGTGCGCGAAGAAGCGCTGCAGGATCTGCAGCAAGACCTCGTAGGCGACGTTGAACAGGTCCATGACCTGGCGGGCGAGCGGGTCCGTGACCAGCGGGACATCCACGTCGCGCTCGGCCGGCCTGACGTTGACTACGACCACCGGGCGGACCGGGTCGAAGGCTGGGTTGGCCATCCGGAGCTGGATGTACTCGTCGAGAATCGCTACGAACTGGCCGAAGTGGGCGTCCCGCCACTGCCCGCGCGGCCCTTCGCCCTGCTCCAGGATCTCGTCGATGGCCCGCTGCGCCGAGGCCGCGTCGGTGACCGGGATCAGTTCGGGCCAGCCGAAGTGCTGTTGGGTGGCCTGGGCGCGCGGCGGGCCGACGAACAGCCAGCGCTCGCCGTACTTGTCCGCCAGGTGCGCGATGCCGGCCTCAATCGACCGGTACAGGTGCCCGACCGTGGCGAAATCCTGGCCGCGCGGGACGATCTCGCCTGCTTCCATCGCGGGCAGCGCGCGGCCGAACGCGGCCATCCCGTCGGCGTCCTTGAGGTCCATGCCCTCGGGGCGCTCGAGGAACATGAAGTGGCGCAGCGCCTGGTCGCCGAACGGCATCAGGGCCAGGTGCACGCCCGCGGGGTAATGGCTGGCGGGGTGCGGAAAGTTTGGCCGGGACAAGTGCGGGGCCCCGCCGATGGCGGACAGCAGGTTCTGCACCAGCGACAGGTGCAGCATCTCCTGAGTGGCCACGTGCGAGATCTGCTTGCGCCATCGTTGGACGGCTTTTTGCTCGTCTGCGGTGAGGCCCTCGTCCTGCGACTGCTTCAGGCTGAAGGCCGCGTACAGGTACTGGCACATGATGCCGTGCTCGAGTTCGGCGGCCTGGCAGAGCATGTAGATCAGTGCCTCGCGGTGCTCGATGACGAACGGGGCCTCGGGCGGGGCCAGACCGCCCCTGGTCGAGATGACCTGCGCGAGCCGCCCCCGGCTTTGGCTTTCGCTCATGGTGTTTCGTGCCTCCCTGGCTCTAGTTTGTCCCCGTTCCACGGGTTGGCGCGATGGTTAAGATTCGGCCCTCGATGAACGGCTAGCCGGGCACGTGGTCCCGCCAGGAGCGGGCGGGCTCGAACCCGAGGACCTGGCCCGCCTGTCCGCTGGCTCCCGTCACGCAGATCCGCTGGGCCATCGCCGTCCCTCGGGTTGCGGAGTAGGTACCAGGTTTTAACGGAGCTGCCAGACGGGGCCTTCTGGGGTGTCGGTGACCTGGACGCCGAGCTCGTCAAGCTGGGCGCGGATCTGGTCGGCCCGGGCCCAGTCGCGCTCCTTGCGGGCCTGGGTGCGGTCGGCGACGAGCTCGGAGATGGCGCGTCGCTCCTCGGCGGACAGGTCGCCGACGGCACGGCGGCGCTCCAGGTCACCGGGGTCCAAGGTGGCCAGGCCCAGGCCGAGCAGCGAATCGGCGGCGGCCACGATCGTGCGCAGCCCGTCCGGCGTGATGGCCGGATCGCGCAGGGCATCCTGAAGGGCGGCGAGGATCTTCGGGGTACTCAGGTCGGCCGCGATCGCCGCGTCGATGGTGTCGAGGTACCGCTGTGCGACGGGGTCGTGCCGGACGCCTCCGGCGGCGGCGGCGAGGGTCTCGGCGGCGGGCAGCGGACGCAGCGGCTGGACCCGCGCCACCAGCCGGCGCAGGGTGGCCTGGGCGGCGTCCATGGCGGCGGTGGTGAAATCGAGCTGGCTCCGGTAGTGGCCACCGAGCAGGAACAGCCGGTAGGCCAGCGGGTGATAGCCGGCTTCGGTCAGCTCGGCCAGCCGCGGCGCGCCGCCCGCCGACTTAGCCATCTTCATGGCACCCAGCTGCAAGAACTCGTTGTGCAGCCAGTACCGCACCCACGGCTGGCCGTCGCCGAGGTAGGCCTGGCTCTGGGCGATCTCGTTGACGTGGTGCAGCTCGCGGTGGTCCACGCCGCCGGTGTGCAGGTCGAAATGCTCGCCGAGCAGGGCCATGCTCATCACCGAGCACTCCAGGTGCCAGCCCGGCGCGCCCCAGCCCCACGGGGAGTCCCAGCGCAGCACGCGGCGTTTGCCCGGCTCCTCGGCCCGCCACAGCGCGAAGTCGGTCTTGCGGCGGCGTCCCTCCACGTGCTCGACCCGGGCCGCTTCCAGCTGGCCCTCGGCGGACATCTGCGCCAGCGCCCCGTAGCCGGGATCCTTGGCGGTGTCGAAGTACAGGCCAGAAGGCAGCCGGTAGGTGAAGCCGTCCTTTTCCAGCTTGGCCGCGAACTCGATCATCTGCGCCACGTAGGCGCTGGCCCGCGGGTACTCATCGGCCGGCAAGATGTTCAGCGCGGCGATGTCGACGAAGAACGCGTCGGTGTAGAACGCGGCGATGTCCAGTACCGAACGGCGCTCACGGGCCGCCGCGACCTCCAGCTTGTCCTCGCCGGTCTCGGTGTCCGCGACCGCGTGCCCCACGTCGGTGATGTTGACGACGTGCCGCACTCCGATGCCCTTCCACCGGAAGGCGCGGCGTAGCGTGTCCGCGAACACGTACGGGCGCATGTTGCCCAGGTGCGGAAACGCGTACACGGTGGGCCCGCAGCTGTATATGCCGGTCGGTTCGGCGGCCGGAGTGAAGTCCTCCATCCGCCGGCCCAGCGAGTTGAACAGCCGCAGCTGATGGTTGGCCGACACGATCCTTCAGACTACCGGGGCGGCCTACCGGGCGGACGCGGGCCTGCGCGGCCGCGCTTGTCGCGGTGGCGCTTGTCGTGGCGCTGCTTGTCGTGGAAGGCATGGTCATGCTGGATCAGGCGCCGGATTCCGGTGCGCTGCTGGTCGGTGAGCGGCTCTTGGCTGGACGGGCTGTTGATCAGGGTCAGCAGGTAACCGGCGGACGTTCCGACCCGGACCGTCAGGTTCCGCGCGGTGCCGATCCTGGACCGGCGGTGGGCGAGGATGACCACGCGCTGGACCGTGACCGGCTGGCCGCGCTCGCGCAGGAACCGTTCCAGGTCGCCGGCCGGCTCGTTGAGCTGCGCGCTCGGCGACCGCCCCTTGGCGTCGGCGATCGGCCGCTGCTCGACCAGGTTCCCGTAGTTGTCGTACTTGTCGGCCTGCCAGCGGTCACCGTCGACGTGCACGGTGGCGTTGAGGTTCTTCACCTCGATCGCGAACAGTCCCTGGGGACCGAGCAACAGGTGGTCGATCTCGCCGCGCCGGTTGCGGTACCCGTGCAGCAGCGTCCAGTCGTCGTCCAGCGCACGGCCCAGCTCGGCCGCGACCAGTTGCTCGCCCGCGATCCCGGCCATGAGCTTCTCTTCGAGGTCGGTGTGCCCGGCGGCCGGAATCGGCGGGCGGGGGACGCCGCGCTTCTCCTTCCACCCGGCGAAGGCCAGCCGCAGCCAGGTCCCCCAGCGGCGCTGGGCGCGGGCCCGGCCGCGCTTGACCTTGATGGTCTGGACGCGGGCGCGGTACCTGATCAGCGCATCCTGGTAGACAGAAAGCGCCTGCTTGTCGGTCGCCACCCGCCGGCGCGACGCGTCGTCGAGCAGGTCGCCGGGGTGGTTGGAGAGCTCAACCACGTGCATGAGGCGGGGCCCGCCCGGCCGACCGGCTCGATGGAGCATCGAGCCGGCAATAACCGGCACGATGGAGCATCGAGCCGGCTGGGTCAGGCGCGGCGAGTTCGGCGTGCTCCCAGCGTCGAGGGCGGCGCAATCCGGCGCCCTCGACGTTCTTCGCGACGTTTACTGCTTTCCGTCCTGGTCGTCCACGCCCAAGGCGCCCTCGGCCTGCTGCTCCCCGGCTTGGATCTGGCTGTCGAACTTCCCGCCGGTCTTCTGCTCGGCAGCCTGCTCGGCCTTATCGAAACCCTCGTCCACAACGTCGGAGTGCTCGTCAGCGAGCTGCTTCGCCTCGTCCATGAAATCCGGCATGGGTCTTCCTCCCGCTGCGATTGAACAACACGGTCAGTCCCCACGATAAGCGAGCGTCCCCAACGATTCCTTGCGGGGCCAGACCGAACCGGGGTTCCGGGGATAGCCTAGGCCGGTGATGACGTCGTTGATCATAGGCGGGGTTCTCCTGCTGGCGATGATCGTGGCGTCCGGGCGAGCCGCGGTCACCTTGCCGGCGAAGGCACGTATCCCGGTCCACGCGGGGTCGGTCGAGCACTGCTATCTCGCGCCCAAACGGGCCGGGCTCGTCATCTGGCCCGCGGTGGGCGCGGCCTTGTTCGGCGTGGTGGGCGGGATCACGGGGAGCAGCGTGGCCGCCAACTGGGTGCCGGGGGTGCGGGACGTCCTGGTGCCCGCGGTCATGTGCGTGGCACTGGCCTTCCAGATCGGCGCCCTGGCGCTGGCGCGGCGGGGTTCGGCCGCGATGGCGACGGCCCGGCCGGCCGGTGATTAATAATCGCGCTGTTCGGCTGGTCGGCCCTTACCCTTTGGAGTGCCGTTTACCGGCGGCACGGCATCAGGCACGCTTGGTACAGGAAGGCGCCATGAAGATCGACAACAGCCCGGCCCGGGGAATGCGGGACCTGCTGCCCGCTGACGTCGCTGTCCGTGACCATGTGCTCGAGTCGATTTCCGCGGTGTACCGGCAGTTCGGCTACCAGCGGATCGAGACTCCGGCGCTGGAGAACATCGAGCGGCTGCAAAGCGGCGAGGGCGCGGACAACGAGAAGCTCATCTTCCAGGTACTGAAGCGCGGGCTGCCGCCCGAGGTCGCGGCCGGCACTTCGCTGCGTGAGCTGGTGGATCTGGGGTTGCGGTACGACCTGACGGTGCCGCTGACCCGGTTCTACGGGAACAACCACGCCTCGCTGCCGCTGCCGTTCCGGTCGCTGCAGGTGGGACCGGTGTGGCGGGCGGACCGGCCGCAGCGGGGCCGGTACCGGCAGTTCTACCAGTGCGACATCGACATCATCGGCGAGCCGTCGGTGCTGGCCGAGGCGGAGCTGATCGAGGCGACCAGCGAGGCGCTGGCGGCCATCGGGCTGACCGGCACGACGATCCGGCTGTCGGACCGGCGGTTCCTGGCCGCGCTGGCGGCGGACAGCGGGGTGCCGCCGGAGGCGTACGACGCGTTCTTCATCACGCTGGACAAACTCGACAAGATCGGCTGGGACGGGGTGCAGGCCGAGCTCGCCGAACTCGGGTTCCCCCCGGCCCAGGTGGCGGCGGTGACAGAGAAGATCCAGGGGCTGGCCGACGTACCGGGCGACAAGCTGGCGCACGCGCTGGCGGACAGCGTGCCCGGACTGGCCGCGGACGTGATCGCCGACCTGGCCGCGACCGCGGCGAGCCTGGACCGGCTGGCCGGGGAACGGGCGCTGGGCTGGCAGTTCGATCCGACGCTGGTACGCGGGATGGGGTACTACACCGGGCAGGTCTTCGAGATCATGCACCCGGACATGACCGGGTCGGTGGCCGGCGGCGGACGGTACGACAAGCTGATCGGGCGGTCGCTCGGGCACGACGTTCCGGCCTGCGGGTTCTCCATCGGGTTCGAGCGGATCGTGGACCTGCTCTCGCGGGAACTGGCCCGGGACGCGGTCGCGGTGCTCATCGAGGGCGACGTGCCGGTGACCGAGGCGCTCGCGGTCGCGCGGGAGATGCGCGGGCTGGCCGGGCCGGGCCGGGTCGTCGAGACGGTGCGGCGGAGCGGGAAGTTCGGCGCCCAGCTCAAGCGGCTGGAGGCGGCGGGGTTCGGTGGGTTCGTGCTCGTTCGGTCAGAAGATGGCGCGATCGTGCGCGGGGAGCTGCGGACGCTCGGGACACCGACCTGAATGTCGGTGGCCCTGGCCTAGCCACAAGGCATGGGCATCGTCCTGAACGCCTCGGCAGGCCCGGGTTCGGTGCTGTCAGCGGCATCCTTTTCGCATGCGTTCGCGATAGCAATAGCTGCACGCGAGAACCATCTGCACTCCGCTCATGCAAGGGGCTTATGCGTGGGGCTTATGCAAGAGTTTTCTGCACGTACTCATGCACTTGCATTTGCTCTGTTAGGCTGCACCGTGCAGAGGACGATCACGTCCTGAGACGCCCTCCGCATTGATTTTCCCTTTTCCCGTCTAGTGAGAAAAAGGAGAAAGATGCAGGTCAACAACGGCATTCCGGCTGATGAGCTGGTTTCAGCGCGCTGGCGTAAGAGTCGTGCCAGCAATCCCAGCGGAAGCTGCGTAGAGGTCGCTAAGCTGGCTGATGGCGGGATCGCCGTCCGTAACTCCCGGCACCCGTCCGGGCCGGCCCTGATCTACACACGCGCCGAGGTCGAGGCGTTCCTGACCGGAGTGAAGAATGGCGAGTTCGATGACCTGTGTTCACGCGTTTGACGACTTGCATCAACGCGTAAGCTGCAGTGTCATGTTATTACCGGTAAGTCCTCACAAATGGTGTCACGGCGGTGGCATAGCGCGGTGATATGGTGCGGTATGTGCACGGCCGTTGCCACTCTGGCGGCGGCAGGGTGGTGACCGTCCGGCACCCAGCGGCTGGCACCTGGGCGGGGTACTGGGCGTCAACCCATCGGCTTTCGGAGTGAGGATGAGCACGGTTCAGCGGGACGGCGAATCCCCAGCCGACGGCTTGGGCCCGACCGTGCCGCGCATGCTGCTGGGCATCCAGCTGCACCGCTTTCGCGAGGCGGCCGGTGTCTCGCCCGAGGCGGCCGGGTTCGAGATCAGGGCGTCTCGGTCCAAGATCAGCCGGATGGAAAACGGCCGGGTACGGTTCAAAGAGCGGGACGTGACCGACCTGCTCACCCTGTACGGCATCACCGATGCCAAGACGCGCGACGGCATAGTGGCGCTCGTCCAGCAGGCCAACGCCCCGGGCTGGTGGTCGGTGTACGGCGACATCATGGCCGACTGGTTCGAGTCGTACGTAGGCCTGGAGATGGCCGCCTCGGTCATCCGCACGTTCGAGCTGCAGTTCGTGCACGGCCTGTTCCAGACCGAGGATTACGCTCGCGCCGTCACCCTGCTCGGCCACACGGCCGCCTCCGCGGAGGAGCTCGACCGGCGGGTGAACATGCGGCTCAAGCGGCAGGACCTGCTGACCAGCGCCGAGCCGCCTCAGGTCTGGTCGGTCATTGACGAGGGCGCGCTGCGGCGCCCGGTGGGCGGTCCCGCGGTAATGCAGGCCCAGCTGAGACGGCTCATCGAGGTCACCCAGCTGCGCCACGTCACCGTTCAGGTCGTGCCATTCAGCCGCGGCGGGCATGCCGCGGCAGGCGGGTCGTTCACCGTGTTGCGTTTCGGCGAACCCGAAGTGCCGGACGTCGTGTACATCGAGCAGCTCACCAGCGCCCTCTACCTCGATAAACGCGAGGACGTCGATCACTATATGGAGGTCATGAACCACCTCAGCACCGAAGCCCTAACCCCCGCCGCCAGCGCGCGCTTCATCTCCGAGATAATTCGGGAGACCTAGTTGCCCGGCACCATGCTGCCCAGGCTGGCTGTATCGTCTCGGCTGGCCGGGCAGACAGCTAAACCGTGAAACTTCTCCTTTCTGGATCGCTACGAGCCACCCAAACCCCTTAGGGATTCCCCGTGACTGATGACCGTTCACAAGCCCAGGACCCGGAAAGGCCTGATGGCACCGCCGGGACAGCGATCGACACAACGGTGCCGCATTCGGCCCGGATCTGGAACTACTGGCTGGGCGGTAAGGATAACTATGCCGTCGACCGCGAGGCCGGTGACCAATACAAGGAGATTTTCCCTGGTATCGCCGTTGTCGCTCGTACCTCACGGGCCTTTCTGACCCGCGCGGTCCGGTACCTGGCGGCAGAGGCCGGCATTCGCCAGTTCCTCGACATCGGCACGGGTCTTCCTACCGCGAACAACACCCATGAAGTCGCCCAGCGAGTGGCCCCGGAAAGCCGGATCGTTTACGTGGACAATGATCCCTTGGTGCTGGCGCACGCCCGGGCCCTGCTGACCAGCAGCCCCGAGGGGGAATGCGAATACCTCGACGCCGACATCAGGAACCCGGCCGCGATCGTGGACACCGCCGCGGGCCTGCTGGATTTCACGCAGCCGATCGCCCTCATGCTGATGGGGATCATGGGCCATTTCACCGACGAGGAGGCGTACCCGATCGTGAGCCGCCTACTGGCTGGCTTGCCATCCGGTAGTTATTTCGCGCTCTACGATGGCGCCGACACCAACGAGGCGTTCAACCAGGCCCAGCAGGGCTACAACGACAGCGGCGCGGTACCGTACTATCTCCGCAGCCCCGAGCAGTTCACCCGGTACTTCGCGGGTCTGGAACTGGTCGAGCCGGGCGTGGTGCCGGTGCCGCACTGGCGGCCGGACCCCGACGCGGCTCCGGTCGAGATCTATTCCTACTGCGGGGTCGGACGCAAGGCGTAATGCGCTCAGCTCACGCCGGTGGAGGGCTGCACGCCGAGGGCCTCCAGGGCAGCGGTCGCCGCCGCAGTGACGCGAGCGGCTCCGACCTGCGGGAGCAGGGCGGCAAGCACGCCCACGATCTCATTGAGCGTGACACCGTGATCGAGGGCCGCGGCCACCTGCTCCTCATACGTTGTCCCGGGCTGGCCGCCCGCCACGAGCGCGGCCAGACGGGCCATCGCATCGGCCCGGCAATCCAGCCTGAACCCTTCGATGGGGCCGGCCGCCGGGCCGAGGCCGGGTTCCAGGATGGCCGAATCACCGGCAGCCGCACCTCGTAGCCATTCCGCCGAGGCTGCCCCGCAGCGGCCAAGGTGCACCGGCCGCCACCCGGCGGCCGGCGGGCACGGCAGGTCCGCACCGAGTTCGTTGAGGCTGACGACGTGCAGTGCGAAATCCTGGAACCGGTCCAGCAGGCCGTACAGTTCAGAGTCGTCGCGAACCACGGCCATGACGCATGTCCAGCCGTGGCCAGACTCGACCAGGACGTCACCGAGAGCACCAGCCATCAATGGCCCGCACTCACCGCGCAGAATGATCCGGTACCGGCGGCCTCCGGGCACGATCAGGATCAGCCTCCTCCAGGAGCAAGAGCATGACCGCCGCCATAGTCTGCATCCTCTTGCGCGGATGACACGTCACCTTTTATACACGGGAAAGAGGTGAGATGTTCTTCTCCGGCCGCCGATTCACCAGGGTGAGCTGCGAACGATTGTGGCGGATCACAAAATCCCCGCTTGCCTGCCCTGTGCTACGGCGTCGTGCCGGGTGGACACGCCGAGCTTGCGGTAGATCGCCTGCGTATGGGTCTTGATCGTGTTCGGGGATACGTACAGTTCCAGCCCGATCTCACGTAGCGACAGCGAGCCCCTGAGCAGGCGCAACACGGCCACCTCACGCTCGCTGAGCGGCACGGCGAGGGGCAGCACGCGCATTGGGCCGGCGATCCGCAGGTCGAGTTCGGCCAGCCGGGCCCGCTGGGCGCCGACGCCGTCTGGCAGATCGGTAAGCACTTTCCTAGCCTGATCGGCCAGCCCCGCGGCGCCAGCCCGGTCGCCGGCGGCGAGGAGCACCCGGGCCAGCCAGATCGTGGGTTCGAAGGTGTGCCATGGGCTGATTCCTGACAGGTTCTGGCGGGTCCGCAGAGCATGCTCAAGATCGCTGCGGGCCGCCTCCAGCTGGCCGTACGCGGCATGGACCGCGCCCGCCGCCGTGTAGGCAATGGAACTCTGCGGCGCCTCATCAAGACCATCGCGGACGGCGAGGAGGCGCGCCGCGTCCGCGGCCTCCTGCGCTTTCGGCAGCCTGCCCAGCTCGACCTCGACCAGGGACAGCACGGAGAGGGAAAACACGCGTGTCATCGGATAGGACGCCTGGCTCTGGGCTGCTTCTTCCAGCGGAACCGCCGCTGCTTCGGGCTCGCCGGACAGGTACAGGCTGAAACCAAGCGCGCTCCTGGCCATGGCATACCACGGCGACGCCGGGTCGCTTTCGAGTTCGACGGCCGTGGCCGCCGACTCGCGCATCACCCGCAGGCCGTCGAAGCCGCAGGTGCCTCGTAGCAGTGCTGCTGAGGAACTCAGTGACCGCATTCCGTCAGGCAACCGCCCGGTGTGGTGGCCGGCCTCGGCCACTGGTAGCCAGCGAAGCACGGATTCCTGGTCGCCGGACATAGCCGCAATCCAGGCCGCGCAGTGCGCCGCAACAGGGCGGCCGGCCATCCGGTCATCGCCAAGCGAGCGCATCAATCCGCGGACCGTCGCCGTCCGGCCGGCATCGGCGTAGGCGTACCAGTCACGCGCGATGAGGTCGACGGCCCCGCCGACGTCGTCCGCCTCGAGGGCGTGATGGACCGCCTCCTCTATCGATCCCGACCGGCGATGCCAGGCACTGGCTCGCTCGTGCAAGGCGGCCGCGACGGCGGGCTCGGTCCGGGCGAGCTGACTGCGGAGCAGCTGCGCGAAGAGGTGATGGTAGCGGTACCACTGCCGGTTGTCGTCCAGCGGAACCAGAAAGAGGTTCTCCCGGTCAAGCGTCTCGATGATGCCCGCCGAGCCGGCCGAGCCGGTGACGGCCTCGCACAACGGGGCGCAGAACCGGGCCAGGATGGAAGTGCGGGCCAGGAACTGCTTGATCTCGTCCGGCTGGCGGTTGAGGACCTCCTCGGCCAGGAAGTCGACCACAAACCGGTTCTCTCCGGCGAACTGGCGGACGAAGGCGCCTGGCGAAGGATGACCGCGAAGCGAGAGCGCCGCCAGGTATACCCCGGTCGGCCATCCCTCGGTCCGCGCCACCAGGTCGGCCAGGTCTGGCTCGGTGAGCTGGATGCCGGCCACGGCATGCACGAGCGCGGCCGTGTCAGCGGAGGTGAAGTGCAGTTCGCGTTGCCGGATCTCGACCATCTCGCCGGCCGCCCGCAGGCGGCCGAGCGGGAGGGGCGGATCGGCCCGCGTGATGAGCACGATCTGGGCCGAGGCGGGCAGATGACGCAGCAGGAAGGCGATCTGGTCGTGGCAGCTGCCGTTCTTGATCTCGTGGTAGTCATCCAGCACCAGGACGACCGGTACGGAGACCGCGGCCAACTGGTTGAGCAGGATGGGGAGCACCGACTCGGCCACGTCCTGGGTCGCCCGGAGCGCGGTCAGGATGACATCACCGTCGATCTCAGGACAAGCTCGCTGCAGGGCGCTCACGACATGCCACCACAGGTTGTCGGGGTCATTGTCGCCTCGATCCAGCGAAACCCAGGCGAACCGCCGACTCTCGCCCGCGCTAGCACGCCACTGCGCCACCAGAGTCGTCTTACCGAACCCCGCAGGCGCGGCCACGAGCACCAGCCTGGCGTTGGCATCCGCCAGGTAGCGAGTCAGCTGAGCCCGCTGTACCCATACCTGTCGCGACCTGGGCGCATGGAGCTTGGTCTCCATCGGCCCGGCCAGGCCCGCGCGAGACTGCGGCAAGGCCAGAACAGCGCCCGGATTACGGTCGGGCCGCTGCCCATCCCCCGAGGATGCGTCACGCACCGCTAACACTCATCCCCCCGTCGGCCGATCACACTCGCGGAACGCCGCACCCCGGTCACTTTCGTTCGTCGGCATGTAATTCAGCTCTCTAAGTCTGCAGCGCTCCGGCCCGTGTTTCGCGGCGGGCCAGCCCTGACTACTGCGGGCAGTTGCCATTACCTCAGATCGGTCACCAGGCCTGCCGACCGTGAGCGCGCAGATGGCGTTATGCCCAGGCTGCGCGGGTGCGAACCCTAGGCGGCCAGCAGCTGGCAGTTGCCGTAGGCAATGGCTGCTTGCCGACTTGGTGGTCGCGGTGTCATTTCTGGCCTCCGATAAGAGGATCACCCAAGCCGCCGAGGACTGCCCGGCGGCTTAAACCCGATCTTGCCGCGACACCTCTGAAGGTGTCGTCGCCCATCCGAGGGTGATACCGGCCGAGATCTCAGAGCAGGCGCAGGTCGACGCCCCGCTGGATGGCCTCCGAGCGTGAGGCCACGCCGAGCTTGTGGTAGATGGACCGCAGGTGGGTTTTCACCGTGTTGCGCGAAATATAGAGGGTGGCGGCCATCTGCAGGTAGGTGCTGGTCGGCAGGAGCTTAAGGATGCGCAGCTCGGCCTCGGTCAGGGGCTCGATGAGCGTCTGACCGCGCCGGGAGGCCTCAGGTGAGACGGCGCGGACCTCCAGAGCCGCGCTGATGAGCTGTTCGGTGAAGGGATCCGGCCGCAGCTGCGCTGAATGCCCGGCCAGGTAGCCCGTCACCTGGGGTGCGGTGGTCACGACCGTGTTGAGGAAGCCCTCGCGACGGGCAGTGTCCAGCACCCCGGCCAGCAGGCCCGCGGTCATCGGATCGCCACGCCCGATCGCGGCGGCCGCCAGGAGTATCTGCTGCTCAAGCGCGCGCCGCGGCGTGAGGTCACCCGGCGGCAGAGCCTGCAGGCGTTCGCGCGCGGCGTGGTACTCGCCGGAAGCCAGCGCGACCCTGGCCAGCAGCAGGGCGCGCTGGGCGGCGGGCAGTCCGCCGGCCAGCTCAAC
>JBAUAY010000762.1:0-1538 GCA_049676235.1 Streptosporangiaceae bacterium | reverse complement strand
TGCGGGTCCCGGTCCGGATGCGGGTCGGCGCGGAGAACGAAGGCTGGCGGCTGATCACCACGCAGCTCAACCACGAGCGGGTGATGCTCGGCCCGGCCGGGCGGATCGCCGCCCTGCACGACCGGGTCCGCGCGTGGGCCGCGGCGAGGTCGCTGCTCACCCAGCCCGATGTGCGCCGGGCGCTGGCCCGGGCGTCGGCCGTCATGCGCGTCAACGAGCTGCTGAACTGGCAGGTCGCGGCCGTGCCCGCGGTGGAGATCGCCGACGCGTCCGCCACCAAGGTCTTCTCCTCCGAGCAGCTGCAAGTGATCGGGCAGTCGTTCGCCGACGTCGTCGGCCGGCACGCGGACCCGGACCCCGACACCGCGGCCCTGATGACCTGGCTGGACATCCAGCTCAAGCGCAACCTCGTGCTGACCTTCGGCGGTGGCGTCAACGAGATCCAGCGCGAGCTCATCGCGACCGCCGGCCTCGGCCTGCCCCGGGCCCCGCGGTGAGCACAGCGATGACCGCCGAGGATTCGATCCCCGCCGCCGCCGCCCGGATCGCGGCCGCCGGCGAGAGCCGTCCGCGCGCCGCGCGCGACCCGGTCAACCTGCCGATGATCCGTACCTGGACCGAGGCGCTCGCCGTGCCGGGCATGGATAGCGCCGGCCCAGACCTGGCCCCGCCAGCCATGATCCAGGTCTGGACGATGCCCGGCCTGCACGGAGTCCGCACGGACGACGATCCGCTGGGTCAGATGGTCCAGGTCCTCGACGAGGCCGGGTACACCTCCGTGGTCGCGACCAACTGCGATCAGACCTACCACCGCTACCTCAAGCTCGGCGAGCAGCTCTCGGTCCGGGCCAGGCTCCTGGACGTCACCGGCCCCAAGCGCACCGCGCTGGGCGAAGGCTGGTTCGTGACCACCCGAAGCACCTGGTTCTCGGCCGGCGAGCCGGTGGCCGCGATGGACTTCCGCATCCTGAAATTCCGGCCGCCGGCCGGCCCCGTTCCTGCGGCCCCGCCTCCACCCGTCATGCGCCCGCTGATCACGCCCGACACCTCGTTCTTCTGGGAAGGCACCGCGGTCGGCGAGCTGCGCATCCAGCGCTGCAAGAGCTGCGGTGCGCTGCGGCATCCGCCGGGGCCCTGCTGTCCCGCCTGCGGTGCTATGAACCAGGGGTACGTCGTCGCGGCCGGCACCGGCGAGGTCTACAGCTACGTCGTGCACCATCACCCGCCGGTGCCGGGCAAGCGGCTGCCGATGGTCGTGGCGCTGGTGCAGCTGCCGGAGGGCGTCCGGATGGTCGGCGAGATGCCCGGCGTCCGCCCGGACCAGGTGCGGATCGGGCTGCCGGTGCAAGCCACGTTCGTCCGGGTCGACGACGACCTGACCCTCCCGGCCTGGCAGCTTTCTGAGGGGACCCTGCCGGAGCTGGTGATCGACGTGACGCCCACCTTCGTGATCGCCTCGGCGCTGGCGACCCGCGACTTCCAGGACGTGCACCACGACCGGGACCGCGCCGTCGCGCGGGGGGCGAAGGACATCTTCG
>JBAUAY010000761.1:0-3943 GCA_049676235.1 Streptosporangiaceae bacterium | reverse complement strand
GGCCGGCACGGCGCGGACAGCCGCGCGGGCCGGGACGGCTGTCCGCCAGCGGGCTGAGCGCCAGCGGCCCGCACGCTAGCGTGAGGCGACACCCGGGACCGGCGGGAAATTTAGCTGCCGCGGCGAGGAACGACCTGGCAAGGACGTGAGACGATGACACTAAGCCAGCCGGGGGTGGCCTGCTAGATCTGCGGGCAGCAAGAGGGTGGTGAGCCAGTGTCACGGCGGGCCCGAATCCTTCTCGTCGACGACCGGGTCGAGAACCTGATCGCGCTGGACGCCATCTTGTCCTCGCTGAACCAGATCCTGGTGCCGGTCCGGTCCGGCGAGGAGGCGCTGAAGGCGTTGCTCTCCGACGAGTTCGCGGTCGTGCTGCTCGACATCGTGATGCCGGGGATGAACGGCATCGAGACCGCCGCCCGGATCAAGCAGAACGCCAAGACCCGCGACGTACCCATTATCTTCCTCACCGCTGCGATCGCCCAGCCCGAGCAGCCGTTCCTCGGCTACGCCGCCGGCGCGGTCGACTACCTGGCCAAGCCGTTCGATCCCGGGGTGCTCAAGGCGAAGGTGTCGGTCTTGGTGGATCTGTACCTGAAGGCCAGCCAGCTCCGCGACCAGGCCGAAGTGCTGTCCGGACGGCTGGAGGCCGTGGAGGAGGCGGTGGCCGCACTGCGCCAGCTTCCGGCGGTGAGCCAGGACGCCGAGGCGAGGGAAACGACCGCCCGGCTAGCCGGGCGGGTCGGCCGATTGCGCGATGCGTTCGGCGGGCCCGGATCGTAGCGCCCAGCCGTCGCCCGGCGCATAGACCCTGACCACCTTGGCCGGGACGCCCGCTACCACGCACCGGTCGGGCACCGTGCCGCGGACCACCGAACCGGCCGCGATCACCACGTTGCGGCCGATGCACGCGCCCGGCAGCACGACTGCGCCGGCTCCCAGCCAGCTTCCCGAGCCGATGCGTACGGCGGCGTTCACCGGCATCTGCCTGCCGATCGGGACGTCCGGGTCGGCGTACCCGTGGTTCTGGTCGGTGATGTAGACGTACGGGCCGGTGAACACGTCGTCCCCGATCACCAGTGAGTGGTGCGCGACGACGTGACTGCCCCGGCCGATCACGCAGCGGTCCCCGATCTGCAGCACCGGCACCGGGCCGAGGTCCTGGCCAGGCACCATCCCGGCCGACAGGGTCACGAAGGCGCCGATGAGCGTGTCCTCGCCGACCGTGATCCAACGTTCCCCGAAGACCGAACCGGCCGGGAAGGCCGCCATCGAGCCGCGGCCGAACGCGGCGAACCGTTGCCCGGCCGGGGTATCGGCCGTCACGGCCCCGGCCCGCTGCACCGTCTCCCACCCCCAGTGCACCGCCCGCCATCGCAGCTGGCGGAGCCAGGCCCCCGTCACGACGGTCCCGCTTTCACCGGGCCGAGACCGAAGCGGCCAGCTGACCGCAGGCGCCGTCGATCTCGCGGCCCCGGGTGTCGCGCACCGTGACTGGGACGCGGTGTGCCTCCAGGCGGCGGACGAATTCGCGCTGCGCGGCCGGCCGCGACGCGGTCCACTTCGACCCGGGCGTGGGGTTGAGCGGGATCAGGTTGACGTGCGCGAGCCGCCCGGTCAGCAGCGAGCCCAGCCGGTCGGCCCGCCAGGCCTGGTCATTGATGTCCCTGATCAAGGCGTACTCGATCGAGACGCGGCGGCCGGTGGCCGCGGCGTAGTCCCACGCGGCGGCCAGCACCTCTTGAACATTCCACCGCTGGTTTACCGGGACGAGTGTGTCGCGCAGTTCGTCGTCCGGGGCATGCAGGGACACGGCCAACCTCACCGACAGGCGTTCGGCGGCGAGCCGGGCGATGGCCGGAACCAGGCCCACTGTGGAGACGGTGACCGAGCGCTGTGAGATCCCCATGCCCTCGGGCACCGGATCTGTCAGCCTGCGCACGGCCCCCAGCACGCTGGCGTAGTTGGCCAGCGGCTCCCCCATACCCATGAACACCACATTGGAGACCCGGGCGGGTCCCCCGGGGACCTGGCCGGCCGCGAGCAGCCGCGCGCCCGCCACCACCTGGGTGACGATCTCGGCCGTGGACAGGTTGCGGGTCAGGCCCGCCTGGCCGGTGGCGCAGAACGGGCAGGCCATCCCGCAGCCCGCCTGCGACGACACGCACATCGTGACCCGGTCCGGGTAACGCATCAGCACGGACTCGACCAGCGCCCCGTCGAACGTGCGCCACAGCGTCTTGCGCGTGGTCCCGGCGTCGCAGGACAGCTCGCGCTCGGCGGTGAGCAGCCGGGGGAGCAGGGCCTGCGCCAGCGGGTCGCGGGAGGCCAGCGGGAGGTCGGTCATATCGTCCGGCTGGTCGGTGTACCGGCCGAAGAAGTGCCTGGACAACTGACTGGCCCGGAACGGCGGCTGGCCGAGTCCGGCTACCACGGCGCGTCGCTCGGCCAGGGGCAGGTCAGCCAGGTGACGCGGCGGCCGCGCGACAGTGCGGGAGGCAGTCGGCCGGCGACCACCGGCCAGGGTAAGCGACACCGGGTGGGCGGGTTCCGGTACACCCACCGGGTCTGGTGCCGTCGAGGAAGGAGGTGACACTCCGCTCCGTTCGGATATTAAAAGGTATTTTCCGGCTGTCACACCAGGATAGGGCGCGGGTTACCCAGCCTCGGCTCCCTTTTGGGGCGAAAGGTTTGTGCGGCGCAGTTGAGTCAGTACATTTCGTGTCATGGGCACAGCGCAACCAGAATTCGCTGGGCCGGGCCAGCCGCGGCCGCCGGTCACGCTGCTCGAGAGTTCCAGCCCCTACGGGAGCCGCACGGTAACCGTCGAATACGACGGCCTGACCACGGCCGCCTACCTGCATGACGACACCTGCGCGATATCAGCCACCTGGATCGCCAACCACCAGCCCGCTCCCCCGTCCACCGACCAGGCCGGGCTGGACGCCGGGCGCGCACCGCTGATGCCCGCCGGGCGAACCAAGCACCCGGGCGGCCGACCGCCGCTGCGGGCCGGCGCGCTAGAAGCGCTGTGGTTCGAGGAAGGCGACGGGGTGGCGATCCTGGAGAACGGGCGGCCGCTCGCGGTCATCGCGGGCTGGTCCGATATGGACCGCGGTATGCCCGGCTACAGCAGCGACGTGATCGGCCAGACACCGTTCGGCTGGTCGCTCGACGATGCCATGGCAGGGCTAGCGCCCCGGCTGGAACGGTCCCGGGCCTACTGGCGCTGGCGGCAGTCGCCCAGCGGGTGGGAGCAGTTCCAGCAGGCGCTGCTCGGTCACCTGCTGCCGCGGCTCGGGCCGGGCGGGCACTACTGGGATGCGTCCGCCGGTCACCAGCCGCTCACCGGAGTGACCGAACGGCCATCGGGTCCGCACCGTCCGTACACGATCCTGTCCACGGTGGGCATGAGCTGCCAGCGGATGCCCGTGGTCGAGCAGGTGCTCGACGATCCCAGCGGATACGCCAGGATCGAGCTCGCGCTCGCCACCACGCTGCCGAGCGCGCAGGCGGCCCGGGTGTTCCTGTGGCTGGCGACCTATCCCTGGCACGCGGTGACCTGGTTCGGGCCCGGGCATAGCGTCCGCTGGTACCACGAGCCCTCGACGTTCCCGCTGGGCCAGGGCGAAGGCCACGGGTCTTTTGGGGCGGTGCTGCTGCTCGACTCCCCCGGCTCGCTGCTCGGTCCCGAGCCGCCGGATCTATCGGGTTTCACCTTCGGCGGGGACCCGGTCCGGTGGCTGTGGATCGTCCCGATCTCCGAACGGGACCGGCAGCTGGCCAAGGAACGCGGCTCAGCCACCCTGGTCAGCCGGCTCGCCGCGGAGCAGCGGAGCTGGATCGTCGGGCCGCAGCCGTAGGAGTGGGGGAAAAGGCCGTGGCCCGGCAGGGCCTTAGCCTCGATCCACCGGCGGAGTTTGGATGGTGGCTGGACGGAATC
>JBAUAY010000760.1:0-5789 GCA_049676235.1 Streptosporangiaceae bacterium | reverse complement strand
GCACCACGGGGAGCGGCACGTGACCGGCAGCGAGTCGGAAAGCGGCGGCGAGCGGAACGCCGCCTCCATCGCCGCGCGCGTTTCCGAGGCTGCGGCCAGCGTCGGCGCGCACATCGTCCTCGGCGCGGGCGACCAGCACATCCTCGACGCCGTCGCGGGCCACCTGCCCGGTCCGCTCGGTCCGGTCACCACGATCGCCGCAGGCCCGGTGCCCACGGACAGCGACGACCGGCTCAGCGGCCGGATCGGCGCCGCCCTGGACGGGATCACCGGCGAGGCCATCGGCGCCGTCGGGAACCTGGTCGCCTCATCCGCCTCGGGCGCGGCTTACGGGATCGATGCCGTCGCCGAGCAACTGGCCGAGCAGCAGGTCGCCGTGCTGCTCGTGGCGGCCGACCTCGCACGGGACGGCGGCGGCGCGAGCTACCGGGTCGGGCGCCGCCCAACCGAGTTCATCGTCGGCGACTCCGACGTCGGCACCGAGGTGCCGCTGGAGGACGGGCTGGTCTGGGCCGCGCTGCACCAGGACGCAATCATCGTGCGGCTGCCGGACCGCTCCGGCCCGCTGGCCGGCCAGCCCGTGGCCGCCCTGCTCCGCCGGGGATAGGCTCACCAGTACCACCCGCGAGGGAGTGACCATGAGATACGTCAGGCAGATGCTGGACGCCTACCCGCGCCCCCCGGCCGTCGATGCCGACCTGCTGGCCGCCGCCATCGAGGCGGCCAGCGACTGCGCTCAGGCCTGCACCGCCGACACCGACGCCGACCTGGCTGAGCAGAACCTGGCCGAGATGGTCAAATGCATCCGGCTGTGCCTGAACTGCGCAGATATCTGCACCGCCACCGCCGGGGTCCTCAGCCGCCCGGCGGAGTTTGACCCCAGCGCCACCAGCTTGCTGGTGAGGGCCTGCGCGGCCATCTGCCAGAGCTGCGGCGATGAGTGCGAGCGGCACGCCCATATGCCGCATTGCCGGGTCTGCGCGGAGGCCTGCCGCCGCTGCGATCGCGCCTGCCAGGAACTGCTGGACGCCTGGGAATGACCGGCCGGTAAGCACGCTCATGAGGTACATCCGGGCCAGCTCGGCGAATGCCTCTGTGTCCATTGCGCCCGGGATCTGGTGTCTTTTGTGTGTTCGGCCGGATCAGGGTGTGGTGTAAACGGCGGCCACGTCCTCGTCGGCGTGCCCGTTGGCCGCGGCACGCCGCCACCGCGGCAGCAGCGCGTCGGTGAGGGTGAGCTCGGTGCCGCTCGCCTGTGCGGCCTGTGCGGCGAGGTCGGCGTCTTTGAGCGCGTGCTTGAGCGCGAACGCGGGGGTGAAGTCGCCGGCCAGCATGGTGCGGGCCTTCTGCGCCGCGTAGGGCGATCCGAGCGGCGTTGACTCCAGCAGGTCCACGATTGCGGCGGGGTCCAGATCAAGGTGCCGGGCGAAGGACAGGGTTTCCGCGGTGGTCTCGGTGAGGTCAGCGAGCCAGTTGTTGAGTACCAGCTTGGCTCGGGTGCCGTTTCCGGCCGGGCCGAGCCAGGTGGTGGCCCGGCCGAGCGCGGCGAACACCGGGGCAACGGCTTCCCGCATCCAGGAAGGACCGCTGGCCAGGATCGTCAGCTCCCCGGCCTGGGCGGGTCCCTGGCTTCCCGAGACCGGAGCGTCGAAGAAGCTCACCTGGTACCGGGTGGCCGTGTTGACGAACCGCTGCGTCCATTCCATCCCGACGGTGGCCATCTGCACCCAGATCAGGCCGGGGGCGATGTCCAGTTCCCCGTCCGGCCCGCGCAATGCCTGCTCGGTGGCGGGCCCGTCGGCCAGCATGGTGATGAGAATCTGGGCGCCCTTGACGGCTTCGGCGGGGCTGGCCGCCGCGGTCGCGCCGTCCTTGATGAGCGCGGCCGCGTGGCTGGCGGTGCGGTCCCACGCCCGCACGCGGAAACCGGCGCGCGCCAGGTTGGCGGCCATCGGGCCGCCCATCCGCCCGGTGCCGAGAAACGCGATCACCGGTGTAGTCGTCTGTCGGCTGTGGCCGGGACGGGCTGGTGTGATCTGCTGTGCTGCGAGCTGGGTGGTAGTCATGTCAATCCTTCCGGGGTGGGGCCAGTGCCACCGAGCTTCACGCCCGCCAGGATGAGCCGACGTCACACCGGCGGGTGATTCGCGCCAGTCACCCGGCTCGCAGGACGGCGGCGGCCTCGTGCAGTGCGGGCAGCTCGGCCCGGCGCGCTGCCCCGCAGCTCCAGCTGCAAGGTCGGCGAACAGCTGGTGGTAGTGGAACCAGGTCCCGCCGCGCATCCAGCGCGGCCACGAACACGTTGGCCTGGCGCAAGGTCACCCGGCCGTGTGACGCCCGCTCACCCCAGCGGGCGCGAGGCTTCTGCCGTCCGTAGAAGACCAGGAGGAATGGAGTCTCCCATGAACCTCACCATCACCGATGCCCGCGGGCAGCGATCGATGGCCGTGGCGAGCCCGCACGCCCCGAGCAAGATACCTGACTCAGGCTGGGATGACCGGTTCGACGAGGCGCTGCGCCCCGAGCTGAGAAGGCGGCCCACCCGCCGCCGGGTCGCGTTCTGGCTGCTGGCGTTCGTATTCGCGGCCACCATGCTCGGCACCACCCTGCCGACCCCGCTGTACGTCATATACCAGGCCCAGTGGCATTTCTCTGCGGCCATGGTGACGGTGATCTTCGCCGTGTACGCCGCCGCGGTCCTGGCCACCTTGCTGCTGGCCGGGCGATCCTCGGACCAGGCCGGACGCAAATCGGTGCTGGCCGCGGCCCTCGGTGCGAGCGCGCTGAGCACCGTCGCGTTCATCTTCGCCCCCGACGCGGCAGTGCTGATCGTCGGCCGGGTCCTGTCCGGGCTGTCGGCCGGACTGATGACCGGAACGGCGACGGCCGCGCTGACGGAACTGGTCCCGGCCTCGGCCGGCCGCCGGGCCTCGCTGGCGGCCACGGCGGCGAACATGGGCGGCCTCGGCCTCGGTCCCCTCATCGCCGGCCTATTCGCCCAGTACGCGCCCCACCCCACGACCCTGGTGTTCGAGGTATACCTGGCGGTCCTGGCCGCCGCGGGCCTGTGCTTGCGGTTCGTTCCCGAAACGGTCAGCCCACGTCGTCGGCCTACCTTGCGCTTCGCCGGCCTCGGCATCCCCGAGCGGGGCCGGGGCCAGTTCATCGCCGCCGCCGTAGCTGCGTTCGCCGCCTTCGCCCTGCTCGGGCTGTTCAGTTCCCTGGTCCCCGGATTCATCGGAGGCGTGCTGCACCAGGACAGCCACGCCGTCCAAGGCGCCGTGGTGTTCGCCATGTTCGCGGTGGGGACCGTCACTCAGGTCGCGCTATCCCGGTTCAGCAGCCGCCGGGTCGTACTGGCCGGCCTGGGCCTGTTCCTGGCCGCGCTGGCCCTGATCGTCGCCGCCCTGGCCCAAGCCGGGATGGCGCTGTTCCTGGCCGGAACGGTCGTCGGAGGGGTGGCCGTGGGTGCCATCTTCCTGGGCAGCCTGGCCACCGCCAGCCGCCTGGCCCCACCCGAGCGGCGCGGTCATGCCATATCCGCCTTCTTCGTGGCGTGCTACGCCGGCCTGATCATCCCCGTGGTCGGCGTCGGGGTGCTGTCCGGGTTCACCGGTACCTTCCCGGCCGTGCTCGTGTTCTCGCTGCTCCTCGCCGTCCTGTGCCTGTTCTCCCTGGCCAGGATCACAACGGCCCTCGCATCGGACCGGCCGGTGAGCCAATGACCGGCGAGCAGCGCGACCGGCAGCCGTCGGCGAGCTACCAGATCCGTGTTCGCGGCCACCTGGGTGCGGCGATGCGACGCGCGTTCCCCGCCCTGCGAGCCGAGACACGAGGCCAGGACACGCTGCTGCAAGGCATTGCGGACCAGGCCGCGGTGTACGGCGTGCTGGCCCAGATGGAGGCGCTCGGACTCGAACTGCTCGAGGTCCGCCGCCTGGCCGGCGAACCGAAGACCAGCCGAAATCACCGGACGCGCAACACCGGCGCACCCGGCCGTCCGTGACGCCCGGTAATGCCCATGAGGCCGAACGAACCGGACATGAGCAACGAGCACATATCTGAACGAGGTCTCCCGCTGAACCACAACATCGCGGGCCAGGCTACGCTGATGCGTCCGGCGCCTGGCACGGATGACGCCGGCACCGCCGCCAGCCCTCGGTTCCGCCCGTGCCCCGCGGCCCCGGGCGCCGTGGCTAGGAAACGCTGTGCACGGCCGCGGCGACCGGGCTGTCTCCGCCGGTCAGCTCGAGCGTCTGGTGCCGGGTATCCGGTTCGTCGAGCAGGGCAGCAATGAACGCGGCGACGTCGGCGCGGGGGACCGTGCCAGCGGGCACTGGCGGGGGTGCGAGCCGGATCCTGCCGGTGGCCGGAGCGTCGGTCAGGCCGCCCGGGCGCAGGATGGTCCAGTCCAGGTCCCGGGCGCGCAGATCGGCCTCGGCGGCGGTCTTCGCCGTGATGTAGGCGGCCCAGACCTCATCACTGCCGGGCCGCGGCGGTGTGCCGGCTCCCATCGAGGAGACCTGCACGAACCTGCGGACCCCGGCCCGCCCGGCGGCGTCGGCCATCAGCACGGAGGCCGCGCGGTCGACGGAGTCCTTGCGGGGGACGCCGCTGCCCGGGCCAGCGCCGGCCGCGAATACCACCGCGTCAGCCCCGGACAGCAGCACCGCGACATCACTGGCTGAGGCTGCCTCCAGGTCGCAGATGACCGCTTCGGCGCCGGCCTCGCGCACGTCGGCGCCATGGGCCGGGTTCCTGATCAGCCCTACGGCCTGGTCGCCGCGCTCGGCCAGGAGGCGCTCCAGCAGGAGCGCGATCTTCCCGTGCCCGCCCGCGATCACTATGCGCATGCCGCCACTCTACTGAGGGGATCATCGGCAGAAGCCACGACGTCGCCGGCGGGCCATGCTGCGACCGGCCGGGATCTCTTGGGCCCCCCATGGCTCGATGGCACTGCTGCCCTTCTTACGCGCTTTCCAGGCGTGCGCTTATCCTTTTCTTAAATGCCGTATCTAGCGTGAGGTCATGGATCGCGGGCCTGCCGGCGTCGATGGCGCCGGACCGCGCACGCCCGGGGTTAGCGGATCGCGCCGCCTGCTCGCCGCCGGGCTAGTAGTCGTGGTACTCCTGCTCGGGGTGATCGCGGTGCTCGCGACCCGGCTCTCTGGCGCGGCGCCCGAGGCGAGCGCCCAGGCCGCGACGCCAAGCCCCACCCCGACATCCACCGCGAGCCTGACCGTGCAGGACATCTACCAGCGGGTCGCGCCGTCCGTAGTCATTGTCCGTACCAGCCATGATCTTGGGACTGGCGTCATCGTGGCCGACGACGGCACGATCCTGACCGCGAATCATGTCATCGCCAGCGGCGGGATCATCACGGTCACATTCGCCGACGGCACCACGGCGAACGCGACTGTCGCCGCCGCCGACCCGAAGCTGGACATCGCCACGCTCACCCCGGCGAAGCTGCCCCAGGTCGTCGTGTCCGCCACGCTCGGCGGAGGCGCGGATGTGGGGGCGCCCGTCGTCGCCATCGGCAATCCGCTCGGCCTGACCGACAGCGTGTCCGCCGGGGTGATCTCCGGCCTTGACCGGACCGCGGACACCGACAACGGCAAGTTCTCCGGGCTCATCCAGTTCGACGCGTCGGTTAACCCGGGCAGCTCAGGCGGCCCGCTGCTCGACGCACATGGTTTTGTCATCGGCATCGTCGTCTCGATCGCCGCCCCCGATGGCGAGGACGCGTTCGCCGGCATCGGGTTCGCGGTGCCCATCGGCGCCGCGCT
>JBAUAY010000759.1:0-1938 GCA_049676235.1 Streptosporangiaceae bacterium | reverse complement strand
CCGAACGGCTCCAATCCACCCTGCCGCCGGAGCTGGACGCCGTCATGGTCGTGAACTCCGGCAGCGAGGCCAACGACCTCGCCTGGCGGATCGCCCGCGCGGCCACCGGGCGGGCCGGCGCGGTCGTGACCGCCTGCGCCTACCACGGGCTGACCGAGGCCACCCACGCCCTGTCCCCCGAGGAGTGGGCCAACGGAGAGCAGCCCGCCCACGTCGCGACGATCCCGGCACCCGACGGGTACCGCGGCCCGTACCGCCGGGGAGACGACGGGTGGGTGCAGCGGTACGCCGCCCACATCGATGACGCCGCCCGAGCGCTCGGCGATCACGGCTTCGCCGCCCTATACCTGGATCCGGCCTTTACCGCCGACGGCATCCTGTCGCCCCCTCCCACCTACCTGCGGGAAGCAGCCCGGCGGGCGCTGACGCTGGGAGGGCTCGTGGTGGCCGACGAAGTGCAAGCCGGTCACGGCCGGTCCGGGACGCACCTGTGGAGCTTCCAGGCGTCAGGGATCGCGCCTGACATGGTGGTGATGGGCAAACCGATGGGCAACGGCTTCCCGGTCGCCGCCCTAGTGGTCAGGTCCCAGCTGCTCGGGGCCGTACCGGAGGAGGTCGAGCTGTTCAGCACCTTCGGCGGCAACCCGGTAGCCTGCGCGGCCGCGCTCGCCGTCCTGGCCGTCATCGAGGAAGAGGGCCTGGTGGCCAACGCCGCAAAAGTCGGCTCCTACCTCCGCCACGGCCTGCTAACACTCGCCGAACGGCACCCCCTGATCGGGGACGTCCGGGGCGAAGGCCTCCTGCTCGGCGTCGAACTGATCGATGAGGCGGGCGGGCCAGCGGCCGGGAACGCCCGCCAGGTAACCGAGGCGATGCGCGAACGGAGAATACTGCTCAGCGCAACCGGCCCGGCCGGAAACGTGCTCAAGATCCGGCCGCCCCTGGTGTTCCAGCCCGAACACGCCGACCTCTTGCTCCAGGCCCTCGATGAGGTTCTCGCGTCTTCATGACGCGGATGCGGACGTCGACGGTCATCCGCTCGGTCTCGGACAGCAGGTCCGCCTCCCGTCAGTCAAGGGAGCCATCACGAGGCGGGCAGGTTGACCAGGGACGCCAGGGCGGCGCGATGCGCATCCGCCGTGCCGAACCCGATCGAGTCCGCCTTCGCGCGTTTCAGGTACAAGTGCGCCGGGTGTTCCCACGTGAAGCCGATGCCGCCGTGCATCTGCACGCATTCCTGCGCGGCGTTCACGGCGACCTCGGAGCAGTAGGCCTTGGCTACCGCCACCGCGACCTTCGCGTCGCCGGATAGGGGCCCAGCGCCCGACGCAAGACACGCCGCCGCGTACCTGGACGCCGCGCGGGCCTGCGTGACCGATACCCACAGGTCCGCCAGCCGGTGCTTGAGCCCCTGGAACGAGCCGACCGGACGGGCGAACTGACGGCGTTCCTTGACGTAGGCGACCGTCATGTCCAGGCAGCGCTGCGCGAGCCCGATCTGTTCGGCGGCCAGGATCCCGGCGCCCGCGGTCAGCGCCGCGTCCAGGGCTCGCGAGGCCGCCGGGCCGGACGCGATCAGCGTGCCCGGCGTGTCGTCGAACGACAAGTCGCACAGCTGCCTGGTCATGTCCAGCGAGGTCACCGGCGTCTTGGCCACGCCGGGCGCCGACATGTCGACCAGGTAGAGCCCGTGCGGCACGCCATCGGCCGGGACGAGCAGCACCCCGGCGGGCAGCGCGTCGGCGACCCCGGTGACCATCCCGCGCAGCCGGGTTTTCTGGTCCGCACCGGTCGTGGCGTCGCCGGGCTCTCGATCGAGCAGCAGGTCCGGCTGCTGACCGGCGCGGACTTCTGGGCGCTGTACCCGGAACCCGACGCCGGCCTGCGCCGGGTGGTGCTCTCCGACGGCCCGGCCGGGGTCCGCGGCGAGACCTGGGA
>JBAUAY010000758.1:0-1958 GCA_049676235.1 Streptosporangiaceae bacterium | reverse complement strand
CCTCTTTTTTCGTACGCCTGCTGCTGGAAACGGATGAACGCATAGGCCGCCACCGCGTCTGGCACTTCGACCGCTACGTGGCGAATCCCGCCCAGATCGTTCGTCTTCCTGCGGCGGATGGCTTGGTCACCCTTGGGGTGATGGTAGGTGAACAGTTCCAAATAGAGACCTACCTCAGCGTGCTTCAGAAAGCGAATGTCCAGGCTAATCTGGCTGTCATCAAATCCGGCATTGCGGGCGAACGAGGCTAGACCCACATCCGGGTAATCCATGGGACCGTCGGCGTTGGCTGCCTGCTCAAAGCCGAGCACGGTGCGGTAGAACTCGGTGGCGACCTCGAGGTCGTCTACGACGACGTTGAGGTGGGAGATGGCTTGGACATCTCGTCGTGGCATAAAGTCGGTCATTGTTCCTCTTGACAAGAGAACTTCGTCTGGATTGAACTTCAGCCACTATGTCGCGATCAATGTATGCCATCCGCTCTGGTCTCGGCCATCTGTTGACGGCGCCACATGCTCGGATTCCTTCGTCGATTCGGCCGGGAACGGGCAGGCGCGCGACGGCGTGGCGTCGTCCAAGAGGTTCCGAGGCGACGGCCAACGTGCGCGTCAGAGGCTTTGTTGGATGATGGCCACCATGCGGGCTTGGTCGTCGGTGACTTGCAGGAACTCGTCGATCGACGAGATCGGTACGTTGGCGACGGCGATCATGAAGGTGAGCTGTCGGCCGCTCTTGGCCTGGATGTAGCCGGCGAGGCTGTTGCCGAGCACGATCATCTGGCCGGCGGGTGTTCCCACGACTCGGTTACCGGTCTTGACCTGCGCATGTCCGGCTGCGGGCGAGTCGGGCAAGACGTTCGCCATGGTCCCGCTCTTGCCGAGGACCGGGAGCGAATCGAACAGCGCCTGCGCATACGGCGTTTGGGTTGCGGCCTTGTAAAAGGAGGCCAGCGCCGCCGGTGAGGACCGGCCCTGGTCGTTGGAGCCGGCGCCGTCCATGGGGAACACGCTCGTCTTCGGCACACCGAGCTCGGTGCAGGTGTTGACCTCCTCCACCAGCCCCTGCTCACAGTCCGTGCTGCCGGCCTTGACCGCCGAGAGGCACGTCATGAGGTCAGCGCCGCGGTTGTAGCTGACCTTCATGATGAGGTTGATGAACTGGGCGAGGGTAGCCGAGACGTGTTCCGCGACCTTGTCCGCGGGTTGGTAGCTGTCCTTGGCGGGGAGGAGCGTGGCGGGGTTCGGGCCGGTCGGCGCGGCGGCCACGGTCACACCCGCTCGCTGCAGCGCCTCGATGAACGCCGTGCGTGCGAACGCCGACGGATCCCTGACCTCGATGACCACCAAGGTCGGCTTGCTCCCCGCGGCGATCGTGCCCATCACGATGAGGCGGCCGGGGCTGGGCTCTGTCATCGACAGCGAGGTGGTCTCGTTCGCCGCCACCGTCGTGGTCTGGTTGTCGACCGTGTAAGAGGCGGTCATCGGCCGCCAGTCGACCGTCGTCGGCTGACCGGCCGCAGTTCCGGGCGTGACGAGGGCATCGATCAGGTTCTCGTTGACCCAGATGGGCGAGATGAGCCCGTCGGGGAAACCGTTGCACGGGGTGAACAGCCGGTCGTCGATAACCACGTCGCCGTTTACCTGGGTGATGCCCGAGTTGCGCACCATCGACGCCAGCTGGTCGAGACCAGCCAGCGGATTGCCCGGGGGTTCCACCGCACCGGGAACGCCGATGGTCGCGTAGCTCTGGTTCAGGTCGGGGAGGTTCTCGTAGTAGAGGGTTCCGTCGGGCTGCTCGCGGAGCCCGAAGCTCAAGTCTCCTGACCCGACCATGACCAGGTTCCCGTCCAGGGAGCCGCCGGTGACGTCGCCGACGCGGTAAACCGGCGTGCGGAACCGGTAGTCGCTGCCGTAGAGCCGTAGTGCCGTGGAGACCGCGTAGGTCTTCATGGTCGACCC
>JBAUAY010000757.1:0-1647 GCA_049676235.1 Streptosporangiaceae bacterium | reverse complement strand
GGGTGAACGGGGACTTCAGGTCCACGAAATTCGCGATGGCCGCCAGCGCGCTATCGAGTTGCTCCGGCGATAGCGCTATGGCCAGCGCGGGCTCGGAGGCGATCACGGCCTGCCACGCCGGGGTTGCTTCCAGACCGCCGAGGATCTCCTCCGGCCTGGCGCACAGCAGCGCCGCCAGAGCCGGATCGAACTGCTTACCTGCCCGCCTGCGGGCCAGCGCCGTCGCGGCCGCCACGCCGCCGACCCGGTGAGCTACCTCCACGAACTCCGCGAGCTGCGCGATCCTCGCCGCCATCGGTACCGAGTCCGCCTTCAAGGCGCCCGGCCAGCCGCGCCCGTCCCACTGCTCGTACGCCGCGCCGACCGCCTCGCGCACAATGCCAGGAAGCTCGAGCTGCTCCGCCAGCGCCCCCGCCAGCTTGGCGTGCTGGGAGATCATCCCGTCGAGCTGGCGATGCCCGGACAAGGTGAACTCGAGCCCGACCCGGAACCGGTGCAGCGGCGGATTGCCCGCCCCGACCAGCCGCATGGCCGCCAGCGCCCCGCGCACACTGCCTAGCTCGTGCCGGTATTTGCCGGACTTGAGCGCGATGTCGTCGCCGAACCATTTCGCCTGCTCATGCGCGTCCGCGTGACAGCCGACGTTGACCAGCAAAGCGGTGTAGTACACCGCCATCCGGTCCTGCTCACCCAACCCCGAGTGCTCAGCTAGCCGCAGCGCGATCAAGCACTGGCGCAGGACGTGCTCCATCGGCTGCCCGAACCCTAGGTCGACACCAAGCGACAGCGCCGCGACAAGCTCGGCCAGCCGGACCCGAGGATGACCCGCAACCCCTCCCATCTGCCCAGCTTAACCCGCTGTGATCCGGCTCACACCTGCCCGCGGCGCCTGCGTCCAGGAAAGATGAGGCGTCTGCCTCATGCGCTCATGCCTAGGGTCTCGTTACCTTCGCCCTATCCGAGATCTCAAGCGCGACGAAAATGAGGGAGCTATGACTCTTCGGACCAAGTTCTTCGCCCTGACATACGACCGCCAGATGGCCGGGACCGAGAAGGCCGGGTTGCGTGCCTTCCGGGAGGCCCTGCTCGCCGGAGCGAAAGGCCATGTGATCGAGATCGGCGGCGGGACGGGCGCCAACCTGCCCTGCTATGGCCCGGCCGTCGAGTCGCTGACGATAACCGAGCCGGAGCTTCCGATGCTGCGCCGCCTGGAGCGCACGGTCCGCGAGCACCGCCCGGCCGCCAAGGTCCTGCGGGCGCCGGCCGAGGACCTTCCCTTCGACGATCACACCTTCGACGTGGCCGTCTCGACCCTGGTCCTGTGCGGGGCCGACGATCAGCCCCGGGCGCTACGGGAGCTGCGACGGGTGCTGCGGCCCGGCGGCCAGCTCCTGTTCTTCGAGCACGTGCGATCCGACGACCCCGGCACGGCCCGCCTGCAGGACCGGGTGAAGTGGCTCAACCGGCTCGTCGTCTGCTGCGACTGCAACCGCCCCACGCTTCGTTCCATCCAAGACGCCGGCTTCACCATCACCCAGATCGAGCACACGACGCTGCCGAAAGCCCCGAAGTTCGTGCGCCCCGCCATCATCGGCCGCGCGTCGGCGCCCGCGACCGTACCGCTTAGCAAGCCACCTCCACGGTGAC